>NZ_LT906458.1:2100000-2270953 GCF_900187275.1 Pasteurella multocida | reverse complement strand
ATTCTATTATCGTTATAGTTAAGGTATTTGAAAAAATTCCGCTAAACGCGCGGTCTTTAAGAAAATTAATTCTACAATAAACTCCCGTAAAGATCTTCAATAAAGGCAGAAAAAAATCTAAAAAGGTTGCTTGAGATTTTTAGCAAAAAACGTATAATCCGAGGCGCACTTTTGCTTTTTATTAGGAAAACTGAGATTTATTTGCTCATTTTGCCTATTCTAATTTGACGAACGTTGAATTTATGATTACAATTCCGTTCCTTATTTGATTAATCCTTGTTTTCAAGATTACTGAACAATTTTTGATTTAGGTAAATTACAGTTATGAAACGTACATTTCAACCATCAGTGTTAAAACGTAGTCGTACACACGGTTTCCGTGCTCGTATGGCAACTAAAAACGGCCGCCAAGTTTTAGCTCGTCGTCGTGCTAAAGGTCGTAAATCGTTATCAGCATAATCTTAATCCCTATTGGTGTGATTAAGCTGAATTTTTCGAGGGAGTTACGTTTGTTAACTCCCCTTCATTTTAAATACGTCTTCGAACAGCCGTTCCGTGCTAGTACACCTGAACTTACCATTCTTGCTCGTCCCAATAATCTCGCTCATCCTCGCTTAGGGTTAACTGTCGCGAAAAAGCATTTAAAAAAAGCACATGATCGCAATCGCATCAAACGCTTATGCCGAGAAAGTTTCCGCCTAGCACAGTATAAACTCCCCAATTGCGATTTTGTTATTGTGGCGAAACAGGGAATTGGTAAATTAGACAACAGGACACTCACACAAACATTGGATAAATTATGGCAAAGACACATTCGCTTAGCTCAAAAATCTTGATTGGGTTAATTCGTGTCTATCAAGTTGTCATTAGCCCACTCATTGGCCCCCGTTGTCGTTTCACACCGACATGTTCTTGCTATGGGATTGAAGCAGTAAAAACCCATGGTGCGATAAAAGGGAGTTGGCTTACGCTAAAACGTATATTAAAATGTCATCCTTTAAACGCGGGTGGATACGATCCTGTTCCACCAAAGATCAATAACAAAAAAGAGAAAAAATAATGGACTCAAGACGTAGCCTGTTAGTCATCGCACTACTCTTCATTTCTTTTCTTGTTTATCAGCAATGGCAACTTGACTACCATACGCCAAAACCTGTTGCAACTGAACAAGTAAAAGTATCTTCTGATGTACCTGCAAGTTCTGCTTCTTCATCTTCGGATATTGCAACAACAGCACAAGCACAAGGTCGTATTATCACATTAGAAAATGATGTATTCCGTTTGGAAGTGGATACCTTAGGGGGCGATGTTGTTCATTCTGAATTATTAAAATACGATGCAGAATTAAATTCCAATACCCCGTTTACGTTGTTAACCAACAAAGCAAATCATGTCTATATCGCACAAAGTGGTCTTGTTGGTAAAGACGGTATTGATACCAAAGCGGGACGTGCTAACTATCAGGTTGATGGCGATACGTTTAAATTAGCAGATGAGCAAAATGAACTTGCCGTGCCATTCGTGTTTGAGAAAGACGGCGTGACTTTCCGTAAAATCTTTGTGTTAAAACGTGGTGCTTATGACATTGCGGTAAACTTTGAAATTGATAACCAAAGTGATAAAACTATCGAAGTTGAGCCTTATGGGCAATTACGTCATACTTTAGTTGAAGATACTGGTAACGTCGCGATGCCAACCTATACGGGTGGCGCTTATTCCTCGTCTGAAACCAACTATAAAAAATACAGTTTTGCAGACATGGAAAAAGCCAACTTGTCTATCTCAACCAAAGCTGGCTGGGTCGCTGTATTACAGCACTATTTCGTTTCGGCGTGGATCCCAAATCAAGATGCGGATAATCAGCTTTATAGCTTAACCGATAAATCTAATAATTTGGCTTCGATTGGTTATCGTGGTCCAGTAAGTGCAATTCCTGCTGGTGCCAAAGAAACGATTCGCAGCTCCCTTTGGACTGGACCTAAGTTACAAGATCAAATGGCAACTGTCGCAAACCATTTAGATTTAAGTGTGGACTATGGGTGGGCATGGTTTATTGCTAAACCGCTATTCTGGCTCTTAACCTTTATTCAAAGTATTGTACAAAACTGGGGGCTTGCGATTATTGGTGTGACTTTAGTGGTCAAAGCGATTTTATACCCACTTACTAAAGCACAATACACCTCCATGGCAAAAATGCGTATGTTACAGCCGAAACTGCAAGAAATGCGTGAACGTTTTGGTGAAGATCGTCAACGTATGAGCCAAGAAATGATGAAACTTTATAAAGAAGAGAAAGTCAATCCATTAGGTGGCTGTTTACCTATTCTTCTGCAAATGCCAATTTTCATCGCATTATACTGGACGTTCTTAGAAGCCGTTGAATTACGTCATGCACCATTCTTTGGTTGGATCCAAGACTTATCGGCACAAGACCCGTATTATATCCTGCCGATCTTAATGGGTGCATCGATGTTCTTATTACAGAAAATGTCACCAACGCCAGTGGCAGATCCAACACAACAGAAGATCATGAACTTCATGCCATTAATCTTTATGGTGTTCTTCTTGTGGTTCCCATCAGGCTTGGTATTATACTGGTTAGTGTCTAACTTGATCACTATCGCTCAACAGCAATTGATTTATCGTGGCTTAGAGAAAAAAGGGTTACACTCTCGCCATAAATAATTCAGTTGAATGAACATAAAAGGCATCAAGTTGGTGCCTTTTGTTTTATCAAAGTGCGGTCATTTTTAAGAGAGTTTTTATGAAAGAAACCATTGTTGCACAAGCTACTGCACCGGGACGCGGTGGAATTGGGATTTTACGTGTGTCAGGTCCGAAAGCCGTTGAGGTTGCCCATGCGGTATTAGGTAAATGCCCCAAACCACGTATGGCAGATTATTTGCCCTTTAAAGATAGTGATGGAAATGTGCTCGATCAGGGCATTGCGCTGTACTTCAAAGCCCCTCACTCCTTTACAGGCGAAGATGTGTTGGAATTACAAGGACATGGCGGTCAGGTTGTACTCGATCTGCTATTAAAACGTATTTTACAGCTAGAAGGACTCCGTTTAGCCCGTCCCGGTGAATTTTCAGAACAAGCTTTCTTAAACGATAAATTAGATTTGGCGCAAGCCGAAGCGATTGCTGATTTAATTGATGCCAGTTCAGAGCAAGCCGCTCGCTCGGCATTAAAATCCCTACAAGGTGAATTTTCTAATAAAGTGAATCAGCTCGTTGATAGTGTGATTTACTTACGGACCTATGTGGAAGCGGCAATTGATTTCCCAGATGAAGAAATTGATTTTCTAGCAGACGGTAAAATTGAAGCCCACCTGAATGATATCATTACACAGCTAGACCATGTCCGTTCAGAGGCGAAACAAGGTTCGATTTTGCGTGAAGGGATGAAAGTGGTGATTGCTGGGCGACCAAATGCAGGGAAATCGAGCCTTCTCAATGCGCTAGCTGGGCGTGAAGCGGCAATTGTCACGGATATTGCGGGAACAACCCGTGATGTGCTACGTGAACATATTCATATTGATGGCATGCCACTGCACATTATTGATACAGCCGGTCTGCGAGAGGCTACGGATGAAGTCGAGCGTATTGGAATCGTGCGTGCTTGGAGTGAAATCGAACAAGCTGATCGCATTTTGTTAATGTTAGATAGCACAGAAGCCGATAACCAAGATTTAGAAAAAGTGCGGTCAGAATTTTTAACCAAATTGCCAAGCAATATTCCCGTCACGATTGTACGTAATAAAGCGGATTTAAGTGGTGAAAATGAAGGCATAGTGGAGCAAAATGGTTATACTGTCATTACTCTTTCCGCTAAAACGCAACAAGGGGTTGCGCTATTGCGTGAACATCTCAAACAATCCATGGGTTATCAAACCAATATGGAAGGAGGATTCCTCGCTCGCCGTCGCCATCTTGAAGCACTAGAACAAGCAGCAACGCATTTACAACAAGGTCATGTACAATTAACGCAATTCTATGCTGGCGAATTATTGGCAGAAGAATTACGTCGAGTTCAGAATCATTTAAGTGAAATTACTGGGCAATTTACTTCCGATGATTTACTCGGCAATATTTTCAGTTCTTTCTGTATTGGTAAATAAACAATCCATCACAAAAAAGTGCGGTGATTTTTTAGAAATCACCGCACTTTGTTTAATACCTGATTGTTTGTTTCAATTACATCACAAGCGATGTTTTATAGCCAAAATAAATAGCCTACTGTCGCAATTACAAAGATACAGACAATATTTAATAACACACCTACTCTCACCATTTCACTTTGTCTAATCTCACCTGTACCAAAGACAATCGCATTCGGTGGTGTCGCCACCGGTAGCATAAAGGCACAAGATGCCCCTAAACCGATAATTAACGCAAGTCCAAGTTCTGGCATGCCTAAAGACTGGGCAATGGAAATGAAAATAGGGACTAACAACGCTGCACTGGCTGTATTGGAGGTAAATTCAGTTAAGAAAATAATAAATGCGGCAACCAATAAACCAATCAAATAAAAGTGTCCTCCTTCAATTAAGAAGACAATACCGTCAGCTAAAATCTTACTGGCACCAGAATCGCGTAACACGGCACTTAAAGTCAAGCCACCACCAAACAACATTAAAACGCCCCAATCTGTGTTATCTTGAATTTGTTTCCAGGTTGCCACGCCAGTAGAACAAATCACCACAGCCGCTAATAAGGCGACTACGCTATCAAAGCTCGCCATTTTCTTTTCTAAGCCTAATAAATTCGATAATAGCGGATTAATCTGACTACTAAACACCCAACACAATGCAATTGTGACAAAAATACATAATGTAATAATGCGTGATTTATTCATTTCAATGACTTCAAAATGCTTTTCAAAACGCACATTCAATTTTGGTTTAAATACCAAATACAATGTCCCAATCATGAGCGGCATTAAAATCAACATGATAGGTAAACCATATTGTAACCAATCCGAGAAAGTCAATTTTAATTGTGAAGCAACAATAGCATTCGGCGGGCTGCCCACTAATGTACCCATTCCCCCGATGTTGGCACTATAGGCGATACCTAACAAAATGAACACATAAGTATTATGATTTGCTTCTCTGTCCATTTGGCTTAATACTCCCATGGCTAATGGCAACATCATTGCCGCTGTCGCGGTATTACTCATCCACATAGACAAAAATGCAGTAATAGAAAACAAGTAAATACTGGCCACAAATAATTTGCCTCTCGCTAATGCCATAATTTTATTGGCTATCATGCGATCCAACTTTTGAATATGTAATGCAGTCGCTAATGCAAAACCACCAAAGAAGAGGAAAATCGTTGGATCAGCAAAGGCAGCTAATGCATTCTTCGTGGCGACTAAACCTAATCCAATCGCCAGTAAAGGCACTAATAATGCCGTCACTGTCACATGTAATGCTTCCGTCAACCAGAGCACCGCAATAAAGACTAATAAGGCTAAACCTTTATTGGCTTTAGCATCGAAAGGTAACACATTCAATAAAATAAAAAAGATGACAATATCGAATAAAAAAATAATGGCATTACGATTAAAACCACTTTTTGTTGGTGTTTCGGCGAGATTCATAATGTTATCCTTCTAAATAAACCACGATAAAAAAGGGAAAAATAGCTGTTCAACGTGTGAACAGAACTTTTAGAAAAATTACCATTGTGTTAATAAAAAGCAACACATTTTATATGGATTTGTGAACAAGCGCATAAAAACAATCGCGCAACAAAAAAGTGCAGCGAAAATTTGACTTTTTCAGCTGCACTTTTATGCAATGTCATATCAGCGCAAATTACGCATCATTAAACTCATCTAGCTCTAAAGGCTCTTGCGATAAAATAATACCTGTTAAATCAGCATACACATAATCTTCAGGGAAAAATGTCACACCACCAAAATTGACTGGTACATCAATTTCACCGATGTTCTGTTTATCTGCGCCCACAGGAATAGGGGCTAAGGCGTGTATACCAATGTCCATCTCTTCGAGTTGTTGAATTTGACGAACCGCACCATAAACAATAATGCCTTCCCAACCATTATCGACTGCTAATTGTGCGAGCTCTGCATCGACTAAAGCACGACGTACTGCACCACCACCATCAATCAATAAAACACGACCTTCGCCGTTCTCTTCTAAAATATCTGTAATTAAGCCATTATTTTCAAAGCATTTTACGGTAGTGACTTTGCCATAAAAACGATTTACGCCACCAAAACTTGAAAAAATAGGTTCAACTACATCCACTTGATCAAGATAAATATCACAAAGCTCAGAAGTATCAATGTACATAACATTACCTTATTTTGAAGAAAATTCATTTCGTTAGTATATGCCTATTGCTAGCTGATAAGCAAGCCTAAACTAAATAACAGATTGATAAGTAACGCCAATAAGGACATTTGTGCCAACATCGGGCGTAACTGGAGTGGTGACTTATTTTGATACACAAACAACGCATGTTTGACAAACAAAGGGAGCGCGAAAAGAAAAATAAAGCCTGTCAGTTTTTGCACATAACACAAAGTAAAAATCAAATAACAAAGGATAGCCACCAATAATAAACATGCATGATAAATCCGACCTTTTTCACTGCCTAAACGTACCGCTAAGGTATTTTTACCGACTTGACTATCTTGTTCAATATCTCGTAAATTATTGATATTTAATACTGCACTGGCTAATAAGCCTGAAGCAAACGCCGGTAATAAAATAGCTAAATTGAGCTGCTGGGTTTGTAGGTAATAACTTCCACCAACCCCAAGTAAACCAAAAAATAGCAAGACTGATAAATCGCCCAATCCCATATAGCCATAAGGTTTCGCCCCTACGGTGTAGGTAATTGCAGCAACTACTGCCAATAGCCCCAGTAAACTAAACGCCAATAAATCCGCTAAGGATTGATATGCCACAATAATTAAAATTGCACCAGAACATAGACTCGCCAAGGCGACAACAATTAACCCTTTTTTCAGTTGACTCGCGCTGATCTCACCCTGTTGAATTGCGCGTAAGGGACCAATTCGATCTGCCGTATCCGAGCCTTTTTGGTGATCACCATAATCGTTGGCAAAATTCGAGAGAATTTGTAGCAACACCGTCGTGATTAAACACCATACCGTAATTGTCCAACTGAATTTGCCAGACCAAAAAGCCAATGAAGCACCAGTGATAATAGATGCGATTGCCAATGGCAAGGTTTTTGGTCTTGCTGTTTCCACCCACTTTTTTAATACATTATTTGTCATAAACATCACTTGTTAAAAGAAAAAGCACGATTTTTCACGTACTTTTACGTAAAATACTGAAATCACTTTATTCTACACGAAATCTTCATACGAAGGAAAATATGTCTGACTTATCACTCCAGTTACACGCGATTGGTATTATTCATACCCCTTATAAAGAAAAATTTTCGGTACCGCGTCAGCCCAACTTAGTCCAAGATGGCACAGGGATCCTAGAATTACTCCCCCCTTATAATCAAGCAGAAACGGTCAGAGGATTAGCACAATTTAGTCACCTATGGTTGATTTTTCAATTTGATAGAGTCGCTACAGGAAAATGGCGTCCAACCGTTAGACCACCACGTTTAGGTGGTAATCAACGTGTAGGGGTGTTTGCCTCCCGTTCAACCCATAGACCTAATCCCTTAGGTTTATCGAAAGTGGAATTACGCCGAGTGGAATGTCAAAATGGCAAGGTTCGCCTTCATTTAGGGGCTGTAGATTTAGTCGATGGTACGCCGATTTTTGATATTAAGCCTTATCTTGCTTACGCTGACAGTGAACCTGAGGCAAAATCGGGTTTTGCTCAAGAAAAACCAGAATGTACATTACAAGTCATATTTAGCGAAAAAGGACAGAACGCACTACAAAAAATCGAAAAAAAACGACCGCACTTTAAGCGCTTTATCACAGAGGTAATTGCCCAAGATCCGCGCCCAGCCTATCAAAAGATGCAATCATTAGAACGAGTTTATGGTATTAGACTACATGAATTTAATATTCGTTGGAAAATGGAAGCAACAGAGGAACAGCAAGCACGCATTTTAGATATAGAAGAGGTAGAAAAGAAAAAGTGCGACTAATATGACATTGTCGCACTGCACAGATTATTTCTTAATGATATTTTTTACATCGATATCGGTTTTATTCCACTCTTTATCGACTTTGCCTTGAATAATGATCAAATCATTCGGTTGAATAGTTTGCCCATTCCAAGCACGATCACTGACATCAATACGGATTTCTGAACCTGCTACGTCACGGAAAATAAATTCATCACCATCAATTTGTCTAACAATATAGCCTTCGATAGAAACTGGCATATCATCTTGTGCATTTAATGCAGCTCTCACGCTATTAATACCTGCATTTGGTCCAAAACCACCACCTGCATTATTCGTATTGTTTTGGAAACCACCTTTTGCGACGGCCATACCTGAAATAACTAAAATTGAGGCCAATGCGATTAATTTTTTCATCATCTGTTCCTATATAAATGTTAATAAAAAATTAAGGTTCAAAAAGCTACTTGCCTTTTGATGAGTGTATTAAACAATACAAATATTAAGAAAAACTTAACAACCGTTCAATCGATTGTTTTTTAATCAAAAAAGAACAATTCATTGATTTTCTCTTTTATAATAAACGTCTTTCGCAATATAAATTCAGATAAAAATGCTAAATAAAATAGATAGTTGGCTCATTCAACACCCCCAAACTCAGCATCTCACGGGTATAAAACGATTCAGTATAGAATTTTTATTTTTTGGCTTAAAAGAAATTCGCGCCTGCTTATTTGCGGGTTTATTCTTTATCGCCATGTTTATCACACCAAAAGCAGGTTTCTTAGGGCTACCTCGTTATGATGTACTTCTAATTTTTGCGATTTTACTACAAGTTATCATGTTTTATACAAAATTTGAAACACTAGATGAAATCAAATCCATTACACTATTTCATCTTATTGGCTTCGCACTAGAATTATTTAAAACCTCAAGCAGTATCCAATCTTGGTCCTATCCTGATTTTGCTTACAGTAAAATCTATGGCGTCCCCTTATTTACAGGTTTTATGTATGCTGCAGTGGGTAGTTATATCATTCAAGCTTGGCGTTTATTTGACCTCAAAATTAAAAGTCACCCACCGTATTTTTTATCCACATTAACTGCAATTCTTATTTACCTAAATTTTTTCACTCATCATTATATTGGTGATTATCGCTGGTATTTAGCTGTTTTTGCTTTAGGGTTATATGCGCGTACCATCGTATATTTCACCCCTTACGATAAACCACGGAAAATGCCATTATTGTTTGCATTTATGCTAATAGGTTTCTTTATTTGGCTAGCTGAAAATATGGGAACATTTATTGGCATCTGGCGCTACCCTAATCAAATTGGAGCATGGTCAATGGTACATGTCAGTAAATGGAGTGCATGGGCGCTATTAGTTATCATGACCTTTACTATCGTAGCAAACTTAAAACACATCAAAAAAAGTATTCACGTTTCACGAGACTAATGCGACTAAAAAAAGACCGCGCTTAATCGCACGGTCTTTAAAAATAAGCATGTTCAGCTAGTGAGTGCTAGTACTGGTTGTCGTACGACTTGCACGCTTACGATCGGTTTCCGTTAACAATTTTTTACGGATACGAATCGAGCTTGGTGTCACTTCCACCAACTCATCATCATCAATAAACTCAATCGCTTGTTCTAAACTAAAGCGTACAGGTGGCACTAACACAACGGCTTCATCTTTACCTGAGGCACGCATGTTAGTTAATTTTTTACCTTGCAAACAGTTCACAGTTAAGTCATTTGAACGGCTATGGATACCGATAATTTGCCCTTCATACACTTCGGTACCATGTTCAATCATTAATTTACCACGCTCCTGTAAACTAAATAACGCGTAAGCCAATGCCTTCCCAGTCGCATTAGAAATTAAGACACCATTTTTACGTTGTCCAATTTCACCTAGTTTAATATCATCATAGTGACTAAAACTTGAATAAAGTAAACCAGTACCGGAGGTCATCGTCATAAATTCGCCACGGAAACCAATTAAGCCACGGCTTGGAATGTTATATTCCAAACGGGTACGTCCTTTACCATCTGGCACCATATCACGTACTTCACCTTTACGAATACCGAGTGCTTCCATGACTGAACCTTGATGCTGTTCTTCAATATCAATCGTCACTTGCTCAAATGGCTCTTGCTTACGTCCATCTACTTCTTTATAGATAACACGTGGGCGTGACACAGCCAATTCATAGCCTTCACGACGCATATTCTCGATTAAAACAGAAAGGTGTAATTCACCACGACCCGAAACACGGAAAGCATCTGGATCTTCTGTTTCTTCTACTCGTAATGCCACGTTGTGTACCAATTCTTTATTTAAGCGCTCAAGAATTTGGCGAGACGTCACATATTTCCCTTCTTTACCACAGAAAGGTGAAGTATTGACACAGAAGAACATAGTCACCGTAGGTTCATCAACGCTTAATGCGGGTAAGGCTTCAACATGGTTAATATCGCAAATGGTATCAGAAATATTTAACTCACCTAATCCCGTGATCGCAATAATATCCCCGGCATAAGCACGCTCTGTTTCATAACGTTGCAAACCTAAATGACCGAGTACTTGACCGATTTTACCGGTACGGGTTTTACCTTCGCTATCAATAATGCTCACGGTTTGGTTAGGTTTAACTGAACCACGTTTAATACGTCCGATCCCGATTACCCCAACATAGCTGTTGTAATCTAATTGGGAGATTTGCATTTGGAAAGGTTGCTCAAGTTCCACTTTTGGTGGCTCAACATGTTTCACAATCGCTTCAAATAATGGGGTCATATCTTCTGCTAAATCATCGTGTTCAAGACCCGCAACACCATTTAATGCAGAAGCATAAATAATTGGAAAATCTAACTGCTCATCGGTTGCACCTAAGTTGACAAAAAGATCAAAAACTTGATCCACTACCCAGTCAGGGCGCGCGCCTGGACGGTCAACTTTGTTAATCACCACTATTGGTTTTAAACCGTGGGCAAACGCTTTTTGAGTCACAAAACGCGTTTGTGGCATTGGACCATCAAAAGCATCTACAATTAAAAGTACACAATCTACCATTGACATCACACGTTCCACTTCACCACCGAAGTCTGCGTGTCCTGGGGTGTCTACGATATTAATGCGATAGTCATTCCAATTAATGGCGGTATTCTTAGCTAAAATGGTAATACCACGTTCTTTTTCGATGTCATTAGAGTCCATGACACGCTCATCACTTTCATTACGTGATGCCTCTAATGTGCCGGATTGTTGTAAAAGTTTATCAACGAGGGTAGTTTTACCGTGGTCAACGTGGGCGATAATTGCGATATTACGCAATTTATTGATATCTATTTTATCTGTCATTGAGAAAATCTTATATATTGAAATAGGAAAAAGTTCTTTTTCTGACCGCACTTTTAGCGAAAAAGTGTGTGAAAGGGGCAAGATTATACAACAGATCCTCCCCCTAGAGCCATAAAAACTGCTATTTTTCTTTTAAATAGTGTTTAAGTGCACTCGGTAATTTCAATAAGTCTCTAATCAACCTGACAATCAAGTTAGAATGAAAACGTGATTTCTTAGACACGATGGTCCCTAATTTTTCATATACAAAATGAGGAGGCAACAATATATCATTAATGTAATTTTCTTTTAGTGGCGCAACAAAAGTTGTTTCACAATCATCCTCTACAGTTGGAATAGGAAAATGTTTAGACAAAGGGCTCATTGGTGAAATCGAATAAAAATTAACATGATAATGCTGTTGTAAAAAAGATAATGCTTCCAAATCAATATCTTTACTATGATAAGAAAAGAGTGTTTTTTTCTTTCCGAAAATCAGGCAATAACCTAATAATATTAGGCTTTTTATTATCGAATGCGTAGTTTTCTTCGCTCGCTTGATAAAAATCTATACCAGTTAAGTAAATATCTGTATATCCCATCGCAATAGCAACTGCACACATATATACGCCAGATGTAATTCTTTGATTCTCATATAATTCTTTATAGCGCAGATAAACATCAAAAGCAGTGAGTTTAGATAAATGCTTTTCATATCCGTTGATCACATCAATAAAAAGTGCTTGTATTTTCTGACTCTTTTCTAAATCTACTGTAGGATGATTAAAAGAAGAGAGAATCACATTATCAACAAAATACTCATTGTTTCTCTTGAGATGATAAAGTGTATAATATTGCTCAAGAAAGACCCCTGGCGTGAAGAAAACCGCTTTTATCTTGTTTCCTAAAAAATAGCGTTCTTCAAAATAAAATTGATTACAACGAAACACATCATAATTTTTCGGTAACAACCTATAATCAATTTGACTTAAACTCTCGCCATTCCCTGCAACAATAACGGCTTTCGGTATTTCATGTTCTGCGAACTTATCCATCTCTCCTCCACTAATTTATTAGTGTGCATAATCCATGTATTATACACGAAATAAAGTGTAGGGATATATCCGAAAAACACGAATAAAATACTAGATTTATAGTATAACTTTTATTATACTGAATTATTTTAAATACGCTTCTAACACTAAGGATCCTCTATGTCAGACACCTCCGCTATCGCCAACGTATTCAAGCTGATTGAAGAATACGATATCAAATTTGTTTTACTTCGCTTTACCGATATTAAGGGGAAAGAACACGGTGTTTCGCTTCCTGTTAATCTTGTTGATGAAGATTTATTTGAAGACGGTAAAATGTTCGACGGTTCTTCCGTTGAAGGATGGAAGGCAATCAATAAAGCAGATATGCTCTTGATGCCAATGCCAGAAACAGCTGTGGTTGATCCTTTTGCTCAAATTCCTACCCTTTCCCTCCGTTGCAGTATCTACGAACCCTCTACTATGCAAAGCTACGATCGTGATCCACGTTCTATTGCGATTCGTGCCGAAAACTATATGCGTTCAACGGGAATAGCCGATGAAGCCCTCTTTGGACCTGAACCAGAATTTTTCTTATTTGATGATGTTCGTTTCAATGTCTCGATGAACCGTAGCAGTTATTCTGTTGATGATATTGAGGCTGCGTGGAATACGAATAAAAAATATGAAGACGGTAACAACGCTTATCGTCCACTCAAAAAAGGCGGTTATTGTGCGGTCGCCCCGATTGATAGCGCACATGATATCCGCTCTGAAATGTGCTTAATCTTAGAAGAAATGGGCTTAGTGATTGAAGCACACCACCATGAAGTCGCCACAGCAGGACAAAATGAAATTGCAACGCGCTTTAATACCTTAACCACTAAAGCCGACGAAACCCAAATTTATAAATATGTAGTACAAAACGTCGCCTACGAGCACGGTAAAACTGCCTGCTTTATGCCAAAACCCATCACTGGCGATAACGGCTCCGGCATGCATTGTAATATGTCATTAAGCAAAGACGGCAAAAACGTTTTCCAAGGGGATAAATACGCTGGACTGTCTGAAACCGCACTTTATTATATTGGTGGGATTATTAAACATGCAAAAGCGTTAAATGCGTTCACTAATCCTTCAACCAACTCTTATAAACGCTTAGTGCCGGGCTTTGAAGCACCTGTCCTATTAGCGTATTCTGCAAGTAACCGTTCAGCCTCAATTCGCATCCCTGCGGTCACCAATCCAAAAGCGATTCGTATTGAAGCGCGTTTCCCAGATCCATTGGCTAATCCTTATCTTGCGTTTGCTGCATTATTAATGGCGGGTCTAGACGGGATTATCAATAAAATTCACCCTGGCGATGCGATGGACAAAAACCTGTATGATCTGCCACCAGAAGAACTACAAAATATCCCTGCGGTAGCAAGCTCATTAGAAGAAGCTTTAAATGCATTAGAACAAGATTATGAATTTTTAACCAAAGGAAATGTGTTTACTCAAGCTTTTATTGATGCGTTTATTACAATTAAGCGGAAAGAAGTAGAACGTTTAAATATGACCCCACACCCCGTGGAATTCGAAATGTACTATGCCTAACAAGGCAAAGGCGGATTTTTTATTTTAATCTGAATACAAGGTACCCATTGTATATTCTCTGATTATCCCAGTGGGTTTCCAATTTAATGACAGGAGCGTTTATGCATATAATCAAAACCTTAATCTCTGTTGGCGTAGCATTTTCACTCAGTGCTTGCCTGAGTCTGGAAGGCGTTGAAATAGCGGGCTTAGAAGGAAAATCCTCTGGCACATTAACCAAATATCGTTGTGAAAATGGCTATAAAGCCTCTATAAAACAACGCGATAATGGTGTGGTAAGTATCGCTTTCAATGATGGCAAAGACAGCTATGTCAGCTACTTAAATCATGTGCCTTCCGCTTCGGGAACGCTGTATGTCAATGATAAAAATACTTTAAAATGGCATCAGAAAAATAATATTGCAGTATTTACCTACCCAGATCGCAACTATGCAAAAACGGGGCAATTAATGACAACAAACTGTCATAAGTATTAATCTTATTCACTTATCATTAAAAAAACCAGCAAACGCTGGTTTTTTTATCTATGAATCGTCTTTGAATACAACAGAGACTTTTTCAACAAAACAAAAAACCCAACGTAAGCCGTTGGGTTTTTTCATTCAACTGGATTGTGAATTATTCAGCAACAACAATCACATTGATTGTTGCAAATACTTCACCGTGAAGTTGGAATTTCACTTCGTGATCACCTAAAGTGCGAATCGGGCCTGTAGATAAGCGAACTTCACTTTTTGCTACTTCAACACCTGCAGCCGTTACTGCATCTGCCACATCACGCGTTGTGATTGAACCGAATAAACGACCTTCATCACCTGCTTTAGATGCGATAGTTACAGAACCTAATTCTGCTAATTTCGCAGCGCGTGCTTGTGCCGCAGCTAACACTTCAGCAGCTTTCGCTTCTAACTCAGCACGACGAGCTTCAAAGTACTCGATGTTCGCTTTGGTTGCCATAACTGCTTTACCTTGTGGGATTAAGAAGTTACGTGCAAAACCTGATTTCACATTCACTTGATCACCAATGTTACCAAGGTGAACCACTTTATCTAAAAGAATTACTTGCATTACCGTATCCTCTCTTTAATTACTGATGATTGTCAGTGTACGGAAGTAACGCTAAATAACGTGCACGTTTAATCGCACGCGCTAATTGACGTTGATACTTCGCACGAGTACCGGTAATACGGCTTGGAACAATTTTGCCGCTCTCTGTGATATAGTTCTTTAATGTAGCCACATCTTTATAATCGATTTCTACTACATTTTCCGCTGTGAAACGGCAGAACTTACGACGACGGAAATAACGTGCCATTTGGCTAGTCTCCTAATCTATAAATTCGATTTGCTCGGCATGTAATACTAATTGGCTTAAACCGTTTGCGGTTTTGTGAGAACTAATAAATCCCACCACCAAAAGCTGACTGCCGACCGTAATGCTTTGAGTTTTTTCTCTAAATTGATTGCCACTCATTTGAACTGGCATTTTACACCACGCCTGACGGCTTAATCCGGCTTCTTCTTGTATAGAACGATGCTCTAATACAAATTGGCAATGATAAATGCCATTCGGACTTTGGTGTCGTTTTGGTTGACTCGCGACGATGCCTATCAACGAAAAACGATTATCAATATTTAAATTACTCTTCAGCATCCTCAAAATCGTTGTTTTCAACTTCAGCTAAAGCTTTACGATCGTCTTTTGCTTTAACCATTGGGGACGCTTCTGTTATGGCGTGCTTAGTACGAATGATTACGTTACGAAGAACTGCGTCGTTGTAACGGAAAGTTGTTTCTAGCTCGTCGATGACTTCTTGAGGCGCTTCTACATTCATTAACACATAGTGTGCTTTGTGTAATTTGTTGATTGGGTACGCTAATTGACGACGACCCCAATCTTCTAAGCGATGAACTTGACCGCCAGCTTCTTTTACAGAACCTGTATAACGTTCAATCATGCCTGGTACTTGTTCGCTTTGGTCCGGATGAACCATAAACACGATTTCGTAGTGTCGCATTACTGCTCCTTACGGGTTAATCAGCCTCCGACTGTTAGACCAGCTACCCATCTGCGGAAGCAAGGAACGAAAATTAAATGTAGCTGTAAGGTGGTGAATTATACAGATAATTAGACGTTTTGCAAGACAAAGTGCGGCGTGTTTTTTGAATATTTTTGTTTGTTATTTTTTCAGTAAGCTGAAGTCCAAGTACAACGATTTACTGGCACATTGATAGGGAGTGAATCAAACAAAT
The DNA here is from genome assembly GCF_900187275.1 of Pasteurella multocida. Lineage (NCBI taxonomy): Bacteria > Pseudomonadati > Pseudomonadota > Gammaproteobacteria > Pasteurellales > Pasteurellaceae > Pasteurella > Pasteurella multocida. The sequence continues at coordinate 2,254,616 of NZ_LT906458.1, read as the reverse complement.
ATCGGCAATATTTGGTAAAAAATCACCGCACTTTTCAATAAGATGAAAAGTGCGGCGTCAGTTTAAAATAGCAGAAAAAAGTGAGTTTACATCCAAGCATTATTGCGGATAATCCCCACAGCAATTCCTTCAATTTCAAAATTAGGCTGCTGGTTTAAATCCACCACAATTGGTGCAAATTCTTCATTTTCGGCATGCAGATAAATCATCGAGCCTTTACGTTCTAAACGTTTGACCGTCACCTCATCCTCAATACGAGCAACGACAATTTGTCCATTACGCACATCTTTGGTGCTATGTACTGCTAACAGATCACCATCTAAAATACCAATGTTTTTCATCGATTGTCCGTAGACTTTCAACAAAAAGTTGGCTTGCGGTTTAAACATATTGGCATCGACTTGATACGTTCCTTCAATATGTTGTTCCGCTAAAATCGGCTCACCTGCGGCAACACGCCCGACTAAAGGTAAGCCTTGGTTTTCATCACTCTCGCTCTCTTCAAGCAATAAACGAATACCACGGGATGTCCCGGAAATAATCTCAATCACGCCTTTACGCGCTAAAGCTTTTAAATGTTCTTCTGCCGCATTCGGTGAGCGAAAACCTAATTCTTTTGAAATTTCTGCCCTTGTTGGCGGCATACCTGTATTTTCTAAATGACGTTTTAACAAGTCATAGACTTCTTGTTGACGCGCGGTCAATGCTTTAAATGGCTTCATGCTTACCCCTGTTTTTTTATACAGAATAACTGTTATTATATACAGAAAGACGTTTGTTGCAATCTTTTCTTCGTAATAGTCAGCCTATCCCGTAAATAACACATTCATATCAATCAATATCTCCCCTCTGATAAGCAAGGACAATCTCGCCATTTCAGCTTTCCTGCATCCAAAAATTAAAACACAAGCTCGACTTTATTAACATCTAACTTCGTTATTGACGATCAACTAAACATTAGCACACAAATCACTTCGACCTGATAAGCGTTTTTCCCCTCTCCTGACTTTTTGTATCAGGTTGGCTTCTCTTCTCTTCATTTCACTTATCGCGCTTGATTATTTTTTTATTCTTATCTTTCTGATATAAAAAGACGATGCGCTTCTTTTAGACAACGACTAACGATTTTTCATTTTTATGGTAAACTAACGTAAATTTTTCTAATAAACCTATAAAGAACGGAACTTCATTATGTTTAGTTTGCTAAATATGTACCGCAAAGTATTGGAATTACCTTTATCCTTTTTAGTCAAAAACAACCCGATTCCACATCATCCTATCGAAGAATTAAAATTAGACCCAACTCAACCGATGGTGTATGTGCTCCCTTATACTTCACAAACAGACTTAGTGATTTTTCGTAAAAACTGTTTAAGTGTCGGTTTGCCTGATCCTTTAGAAAAAAATGAAATTGAAGGAAAATCCCTTCCTCGCTTTGTCTTCTTAGATGAAGGTCGCCGTTTTTTTAAATCAAAAGGGGCAAAAGAAGAAACCATTCAAGTGTTTAATCAATATCTTGAATTACATCACCAACGTTCTGACTTAGATGTCCAAATTATTCCAGTTTCAGTACTTTGGGGACGTTCACCTGGTCACGAAAAACAATCAGGCTTACCTCAATTACGTTTATTAAGTGGTCTGCAAAAATTTATCGCCGCCGTGTGGTTTGGACGCGATACCTTCGTTCGTTTTTCACAAGCCGTTTCCTTACGTTACATGGTGAATGAACATGGTTCAGACCAAGCCATTTCACATAAATTAGCGCGTGTGGCAAAAATTCACTTTTCTAAACAGCGCATTTCTGCAACAGGTCCTCGCCTACCAAATCGTGAAGCAATGTTTAACAAATTATTGACCTCACCAACAATTTTAGATGCGATTCAAGACGAAGCCAAAGCAAAGAACATTAGCGAAGAAAAGGCAACTCAAGAAGCGAAAAAGATTCTTGATGAAATCGCTGCCAATGTGAATTATGAAGGCTTACGCGTCGCAGACCGTTTCTTACGTTGGTTATGGAATAAACTCTATCAAGGTATTGATGTACAAAATGCAGATCGTGTACGCAAACTGGCATTAGACGGTCATGAAATTGTTTACGTACCTTGTCATCGTAGCCATATTGACTATTTATTACTGTCCTATGTGTTATACCACCAAGGTTTAGTGCCACCACATATTGCCGCTGGGATTAACTTAAATTTCTGGCCAGTGGGCGGTATGTTCCGTCGTGGTGGTGCCTTCTTTATTCGCCGTACATTCAAAGGTAACCGCTTATATTCCACCATTTTCCGTGAATATTTAGCCGAATTATTCCATCGTGGCTATTCAGTCGAATACTTCATTGAGGGGGGGCGTTCGCGTACGGGACGTTTACTCGCACCCAAAACAGGCATGATGTCGATGACCCTACAAGCCCTGTTACAAGGGCAAACCCGTCCGATTTCAGTGGTTCCCGTGTATGTCGGTTATGAACACGTCCTAGAAGTGGACACCTACGCTAAAGAATTACGTGGTGCCGCGAAAGAAAAAGAAAATGCCGGACTGGTTTTACGCGTGATTAAGAAACTCCGTAATTTGGGTAAAGGTTATGTGAACTTTGGCGAACCTATCACCTTAAGTAACTACCTCAATCAACACTATCCCGAGTGGAAAGAAAATACCCAAGCAGAGGAGCGTGCGAAGTGGTTTAATCAAGCCGTTGATAGCATATCTCATCAAGTAATGGTGAATATTAATAAAGCGGCTGCTGTCAATGCGATGAACTTGACAGGTACTGCGTTACTTTCTTCACGTCAACGTGCTCTTTCGCGTGAGCAATTGCTTGAACAGTTAGAAAGTTATCAACAATTCTTACAAAATGTGCCTTATTCACAAGATATTGTGGTGCCAACAGAATCACCAGAAAAAATGTTAGAACATATTCTGCAATTAGAACGAGTAGGCATTATTGTTGAAAAAGATAACTTTGGTGAAATTGTTCGCTTAGAACGAAATTCTGCGGTGTTAATGACCTATTATCGAAATAACATTCAGCATCTGTTTGTACTACCGTCATTGGTCGCCAGTATTGTGCTGCATTATGAAGCCATTCAAAAACCACTGGTACTCGAAGCGGTAAGTAAGATTTATCCGTTCTTAAAAAGTGAACTTTTCCTGTCTTTCTCTTATGAAGAATTACAAGATCGAGTGAATCACATTATTACTGAATTTGAACGTCAAGAAGTGATTAAATGTAACGCGAATATGTTATCAATTAATAAACCGCGTGTTCGCATGTTACAACTCTGGTCATCCGGTGTCAGAGAGATTTTACAGCGCTATTACATCACCGTCAGTATTTTAGAAAAAGATCCTGCCACACCACGTGCAAGCCTAGAAAAAGACAGTCAATCTGTGGCACAACGTCTATCTGTGTTACATGGCATCAACGCGCCGGAGTTTTTTGATAAAGCCGTATTTTCTGCCTTTATCGCGAGCTTAAAACAAGAAGGCTATTTCAATGAAGAAGGTATTGCCAATACAGAAAAACTCAATGAAATCACAGAGATCTTAAATCAAGTGATCTCCACTGAAGTTTGCTTAACGATTAAAGGGGCGATTGCCAAAATTGAAGAAGAATAATCTGTGATACCTATCTGATAAAAAATAAGTGCGGTCAAAAAAATCTAAATTTTGACCGCACTTTAGTATTCCTCTCATGCCCGCCCATGAAACCGCGGGTTTCTGATAAAAAGGGAAAATACACATTTTCCCTTTTTCTATACTTTTACATTAGCGTCTAAACATCCCGCCTAAACCGCCGAGTCCGCCCATCATGCCTTGCATGCCGCGCATCATTTTTGCCATGCCACCTTTGCGCATTTTTTTCATCATACGTTGCATTTCATCGAACTGTTTGAGTAATTTATTCACATCTTGCACTTGCGTACCTGAACCCATTGCAATACGACGACGGCGAGAACCTTTGATAATTTCTGGATTTGCACGCTCTTTCAACGTCATGGAATTAATCATGGCTTCCATTTTACTGAACATTTTGTCATCTACTTTATTCTTGATGTGATCCGGTAGATTTTTGGCACCAGGCAATTTATCTAACATCGACATCATCCCACCCATGTTTTTCATTTGGATAAGCTGCTCACGGAAATCCTCAAGGGTAAAATTATCACCTTTTTTGAACTTCTGCGCCATTTTCTCCGCTTTTTCACGATCCACAGAACGTTCAAGATCTTCAATTAACGACAGCACATCACCCATGCCTAAGATACGTGATGCCACACGTTCTGGATGGAAGGGTTCTAGTGCATCGGTTTTTTCGCCTACCCCTAAGAATTTAATCGGTTTACCAGTAATCTGACGAATTGATAAGGCAGCACCTCCACGCGCGTCACCATCTACTTTCGTTAATACCACCCCTGTTAAAGGCAACGCTTCATTAAAGGCTTTTGCCGTATTTGCAGCATCTTGCCCCGTCATCGCATCCACAGTAAAGAGTGTTTCAATTGGGTTAAGTGCGGCATGAATTTGCTTAATTTCGTCCATCATTTCGCCGTCGACGTGTAGGCGACCTGCGGTATCCACAATTAACACATCGTAGAATTTTAATTTTGCTTCACTTAATGCCGCTTGGGCAATTTGCACTGGGTTTTGTGAGACATCGGAAGGAAAGAAATCGGCACCGACGGCTTGTGCAAGCGTTTCTAATTGCTTGATCGCAGCAGGGCGATATACGTCAGCAGACACCACTAACACTTTTTTCTTATGCCGCTCTTTTAAAAATTTTGCCAGTTTCCCCACACTGGTGGTTTTACCCGCCCCTTGTAAACCCGCCATTAAAATCACTGCAGGTGGTTGGGTCGAAAGATGTAAACTTTCATTCGCCTCTCCCATTGCTGCTTCAAGTTCCGCTTGCACGATCTTAACGAATTCTTGACCTGGTGTGAGGCTTTTATTGACTTCCACCCCAATTGCGCGTTCTTTCACTTTATTAATAAAGTCACGTACCACTGGTAACGCCACATCCGCTTCTAATAATGCCATGCGGACTTCACGTAGCGTTTCCTTAATATTGTCATCAGTTAAACGTCCACGTCCACTAATGTTACGTAGCGTTTTTGACAAGCGATCCGACAAATTCTCAAACATGCAATCTTCCTATTTAATCTCGAAAAAATTGCCCTAATTATACTGAAATCCCATAGATTTTCATCCTTTGTAATAAATTTATAGCGATTTCACAGTGAGAAAGTTAGAATGGACGGAGAACAAAGGTGAGGGAATTTCAATGTGGCTTTCAATTTTTTCCGTGTTTTTTTATCTATTGAGTGTCTTACTCATTACCCCTATGTTGTTAAAAATTCAAGCGGGCGAACCCGCATCGGTTCCCAATAGGATGCCTTTTTTAACGGCAGCATTACTCGCCATTCTTCTGCACTTTATCAATCTTATTCCTCTTTTTACCGATTTAACCAGCGGTCAAAATTTCTCGGTTATCGAAATCAGTTCCTTAATCAGTGTTATGACAGCAACGATCGCCACATTAGCGTTTTTATTTCGCATACACACTTTATGGTTTTTATTACCGATTATTTATTCTTTCGCCATCATTAATCTGGTCCTCAGTACCTTAATGCCGGCGCATTTTTTATATCATCTTAATCAAGATATGGGCTTATTTATTCATGTAGGCTTATCACTGTTGACTTATTCGGTCTGTTCGATTGTCGCGTTATATTCCATTCAGTTAGTTTGGATCGATCGCGCCTTAAAAAATAAAAAACTGCCTTTTTCACCAATGATTCCACCGTTAATGACCGTAGAGCGCCATTTTTTTCGTTTAATGCTGATAGGTGAAATATTACTCACGATTGTCCTCATTTCAGGGAGCTACCATTTATCGAAAACCTTTGCCCCACAAGACATCCAGAAAGCTGTTTTTTCTTTCTTGGCTTGGATAGTCTTTGGGAGTGCACTGGTTGGTCATTGGAAGCTCCATTGGCGTGGAAAAAAAGTGGTGTATTATGCGCTTTTAGGTATCATTCTCCTGACTATCGCCTATTTTGGTAGTCGTGTAATGCTTGAAATATAAACAAGATTTATTTATGCTACGCCATAGTAAAAGTGCGGTTCAAAAAACGAAAAAATGACCGCACTTTTCGATTTTTGATTAACTCGCAAAAGGATGCATTTTGGACAGTATTCCCCTTAGTACCCTCTTTATTACACTCATCATCTTATTGATCATCTCTGCTTATTTTTCAGGCTCTGAAACCGGTTTGTTGTCTGCCAATCGTTATCGACTACGCCATTTAGCCGAAAAAGGGCATAGAGGTGCGAAAAAAGCGGAAAAATTACTGAAAAAAACAGATGTTTTGCTTAGCCTGATTTTAATTTGTAATAACTTAGTCAATATTACTGCTTCTGCCATTACCACGATTATCGGCATGCGCTTATATGGCGATGCGGGAGTCGCCATTGCAACTGGGGCATTAACCTTTGTGATGCTTATTTTTGCCGAAATTTTGCCGAAAACTATCGCCGCCCGTTATCCAGAAAAAGTGGCATTCACGTCCAGTCATTTGTTGTCCGTTTTTCTGCGACTTTTTACCCCGCTGGTCTATTTAATGAATTTAATTATTCAGGGGATTTTGGCACTATTACGTCTAAAATCAGATAATAAATCAACCTCATTAAGCCCAGAGGAATTACGTTCCATCGTAAATGAATCAGGTAAATTTATTCCTTCCGCCCACCAAGAAATGCTGTTATCTATTTTGGATTTAGAAGGGGTCACCGTAGATGACATTATGGTGCCACGTAATGACATTGGGGGTATTGATATTGACGATGATTGGAAAGCCATTATGCGTCAACTTAACCATGCAGCGCACGGGCGTGTTGTACTGTATAAAGGAAATATGGATGAAAATATTTTGGGGATGTTACGTGTACGTGAAGCCTATCGCTTAATGCTCGATAAAAATGAATTTAACAAAGAAACTTTAATCCGTGCCGCCGATGAAGTGTATTTTATTCCTGAAGGTACGCCACTGAATAGCCAATTATTAAATTTCCGCAACAATAAAGAAAGGATTGGTTTAGTTGTAGATGAATATGGTGATATTAAAGGCTTAGTCACCTTAGAAGATATCTTAGAAGAGATTGTCGGTGAATTTACCACTTCAACAGCCCCATCAATTAACGATGAAGTTATCCCACAATCAGACGGTTCGCTTATCATTGAGGGATCCGCCAATTTACGTGATTTGAATAAATTATTTGACTGGAATCTCGATACCGAAGATGCACGTACCTTCAACGGCTTAATTTTAGAGCATTTAGAAGAAATTCCAGAAGAAGGAACGGTATGTGAAATTAATGGGCTACAAATCACGATTCTAGAAGTGAATGACAACATGATTAAACAAGCCAAAGTCATTAAACTTTAATTCAACATCTGGCTAAGCGATGTCATCAAGACATCGCTTTTTTATTCCGTACATGAATGTTTGATCCAACACAACATTTATTCAACATTGGATAAATAATCATCCTAAATCGCACGAATTTCTTATTTACCCCGTTTTTGGCTTTTGCTAGAATCTTGCAATTGAAATTAATTCTCAATACCGTATAATGTTCAACCTTATTTTGCGATACAAATTAAAGGATTATTAAAATGCCACAATTATTCCAATTCTTACAACAATATATTGATTACATTATTCTAGGCTTACTTGCCTTCATGAGCTTTATTATGGTTTGGCTTGTGATTGAACGCTTTCTTTTCTTAAGTCGCGTCAACGTGGCATCTTATGAAAGCATACATGAATTAGACATTGACTTACAACGCCACCTCACAGCTATCTCTACAATCGGTTCTAATGCACCTTATGTAGGTTTGCTTGGTACCGTCATTGGTATTCTCTTAACTTTCTATGAATTAGGTCACTCCGGTGGCGATATTGATGCGGCGGCCATTATGGTGCACTTATCATTAGCCTTAAAAGCCACAGCAGTAGGTATTTTAGTCGCCATTCCTGCAATGGTGTGTTACAACGGTTTAGGACGTAAAGTCGAAGTTAATCGTTTGAAATGGTTTGCCTTAAATGAGAAAAAAGCCAAACAACAAGCATAGGGAGCCGTCATGAAAAAGTTTGATGAAATCAACATTATCCCTTTTATTGACATCATGTTGGTACTATTGGCTATCGTTCTGATTACAGCCTCTTTTATTTCACAAGGTAAAATCCAAGTGAATGTACCAAAAGCAAGTTCAACAGTTGCGTTTCGTTCAGATGATTTAGCCAAATTGCTGACTATTACGGAAAGCGGTGAAATTTTTTATCACGATAAACCGATTACGATAGAGGCATTGGAACAAGAAATCAGTAATTGGGAAAAAGATCAAAAAGTCACCTTGAAGGTAGATGCAAAATCCAGTTTCCAAGATTTCGTTTCTATCACTGATATTATGGCTAAAAATGAAATTAAAAATGTCGCTATCGTGACGGTTAAAGAAAAGGCATCTCAATGATAGATAAAAGTCGTTCTTGCATCGGGTTTGCAATTTCATTGCTTTTTCACGCAAGTTTTGTCTCTTTCCTGTATTGGATTGTACAAAAAGACGATGACAGCGCGAATGGATTTGCTGCCGATATCATCTCAACTCATATTTCCATGGAAATGCTGGCGGCTACCGTTTTAGAAGAACCAGAGCCGGAACCAGAGCCGGCGCCTCCGGTAGTAGAACCTGAACTGCCAAAAGAAGTAGTCGCAGATCCGACGGTAAAACCTGAGCCACCAAAAGAACCCGAAAAACCAAAAGAGCCTGAAAAGCCAAAAGAGAAACCGAAAGAAAAACCAAAAGAAAAGCCGAAAAAACCGAAGAAAGAACAACGTGATTTACCAAAGTCAGATCGCCAAATTGATTCTAATTCATCGATCAATCAACAAGCGACCACAACAGGCAACATCACAACCAATAATCCGAATCTGGTCGGTAAAGGTAATAGCACAGATGAAGTCAATGCTTATCGCTCGGCTTTACGCAGAGAAATTGAAAAACATAAACGCTATCCAAACCGTGCACGCATGATGCGCAAACAAGGTGTGGTAACAATCACGTTCCATCTTAATAATGCCGGCGTAATTAGTAATGCGCGAATCAGCAAATCTTCCGGCTCAGAAGAATTAGATAACGCTGCACTGGTAGCTGTCAATAATGCCCGTCCAATTGGTCCACTGCCTGTTGGTATGCCAAATGAAGTGAGCGTTCCTGTCAGTTTCAGAATCACAAATTAAAAAAGTGCGGTAAAATTTACCGCACTTTTTTCTCTCTATTAGAATTCCTCTCATTTGTGTACTTATCTAGGACATCTTTCATAAAAACTTGTGCATTTTTTATCTTCCTATTAGGATATCTAACGATTATCTTCTGCTCATCAATAAGGTAAATAAAAAATGACTGAAAAACGGCTTGCCCAAATCAGTGTTGTACTGAGTACAATCATCATCATGACTTATGCTTTTCTCAGTAGCTATTTTTTAAATAAGCCACTCAATTTGTCTTCTGCTGACTTAATGTACTTTGCGCTATCCAATCTTCTCTCTCTTAGCTTGCCTTTCGTTTGCGCTTGGTTCCCCTATCTTTTTGTCCGTCCTGCCGCGGTAACAGGAAGCGCCCTATCTGCGTTTGGATTGTTTCTTTTCTTCGCGATAACAAGCAGTACTATGGATGATCCTAAAGGCGCTGCCGCAATATGGGTGATTTATTTTTTCTGGCTTATTGGTGCTGCACTGGCTGGAGTTTATCCTGCATTATTTAAACCTCACTTTTTTACTAAGACCGCTACTCGTGCACTGGTATTAAGTGCCTTATTTACTGTCGTTGTCAGTTTTATCATTGGTTTTTTGATTAGTCGGATCGCCTAGCAAGGATTTATCGATAGCTTATAATAAAAATGGGTTAATCCATAAAATTTGGATTAACCCATTTTCTTTTATTTATCAAAGCGAAGCGAAATAATTATTTTGCTGCGTTCTGGTAGAGTGCCATGGCTTTTGGCATGAGGCGTAATAAATTTTTCTGGCGTTCTGCATCGTTTGGGTGGGTAGAAGATAACGCAGCTAATACACCACGACTGCCTGATGATGCCCGTTGCATTTTTTCCCACACACGAGGAGCAGCCTGTGGATTAAAGCCGGATTTTGCCATCAACATAAGTCCGACCTCATCCGCTTCGGTTTCATTGCTACGTGAATAAGGTTTATCTAACGCCCAATCTTTGGTCAAACCAACCACCATCGCACTGCCATCACTACCAATTGCACTAGAAAGTGCAATATGACTGACTTGTGCTAACACATCCGTAAATTGCCCCATATTGACTTTTTTCTTGCCATGTTCTTTCAGCGCATGTGCCATTTCATGACCAATCACCGTCGCAATTTCATCATTGGTTAATTGCAATGTATCCACTAATCCCGTATAGAATGCCATTTTGCCACCCGGCATCGCCCAAGCATTTAATTCTTTTGATTTGATTACACTCATCTGCCAATGGAAAGGTTGCCCTGTCTGATTTTCTGCATTCGCATAAGGCACCATTTTATTGAATATCGCATGGATACGTTTGGCCGTAGCAGAGGACGTATCTAACACACCTTTACTACGAGCCTCATTAATCGTTTGTCGATAAGAAGACGCAGAGTATTGATTAATACTGGCAGAATCCGCACAAGCATGCAATATCAAGGCGAAAGCAGGCACCCATAGTAACCTTTTAGTCAATTTCATCATAAAGTCCTCACTCAATTTAGATAAAAAAATACCGCTCTTTCAAGCGGTATTAAAACAAAAATGTTATTTTTTTGCACGTTCAAATGAATCTAAAATTTCTTGACGGGCGGCATCAACACCTTCCCAACCATCTACTTTCACCCATTTACCCGCTTCTAATGCTTTGTAGCTTTCGAAGAAGTGTTGGATTTGTGCTTTTAATAATGCCGGTAAATCATTCACATCTTTAATATGATCGTATTCTTTGGTTAATTTGCTGTGTGGTACTGCCACCACTTTCGCATCACTTCCAGCTTCATCTGTCATTTTTAATACCCCAACTGGACGGCAACGAATCACCGAGCCCGGTTGTAATGGGTATGGCGTCGGGACTAATACATCAACAGGGTCACCATCTAAAGACAATGTGTTATTCACATAACCATAGTTTGCTGGATAGAACATCGCTGTCGCCATAAAACGGTCAACAAACAACGCGCCACTTTCTTTATCCACTTCATATTTAATTGGATCTGAATTAGCAGGAATTTCAATCACAACATAAATATCATCTGGCAATGCTTTACCTGCCGGTACGGTTTCTAAACCCATTTTCGTATTCCTTATTTCAAGTTAATTATAAATAAAAGCACTCAATTATAGCGTTATTCGCACAAACTTGTCGAGATATCGCCCTGTTCATCTCAACAGACGCCCAAAATAATTGCGTTGTTTAACAAAAATCCATTGCTTTTTATTTTTGCACTATTAAAATAGTGCAAATTTTTTATGAACTCATAACAACACAGTGGTACTTTTATGACAACAAAACAATTGCCTTCTCTTTTAGGTGGCGCCATGATTATTGCCGGTACAGCGATCGGTGCTGGTATGTTAGCCAATCCAACTGCTACAGCAGGCGTTTGGTTTATCGGTTCTCTTCTTCTATTAGCCTACACTTGGTTTTGCATGACCACGTCAGGCTTAATGATCCTTGAAGCCAATTTACACTACCCAACAGGGGCGAGTTTTGACACCATCGTGAAAGATTTACTCGGCAAACGCTGGAATCTCATCAATGGCTTATCTATCGCTTTTGTATTATATATTTTAACGTATGCTTATATCACATCTGGTGGTGGCATTACCCAACATCTCTTAAATCAAGTTCTCAGCCGCCCTGACAATACGGTGGAAATTGGACGCGGCGTGGGGTCTTTACTTTTTTGTTGCGTGCTCGCTGGATTTGTCTGGTTATCAACTAAAGCCGTGGATCGTTTTACCACTGTACTGATCGGTGGCATGATCATCGCCTTTCTTCTTTCCACGAGTGGACTCATGGCTTCTGTCAGAAGTGATGTGCTTTTCAATAATCTTGCGCAAGGAGAAACACACTATTTACCTTATCTTCTCACTGCACTTCCTGTTTGCTTAGTCTCCTTTGGCTTTCACGGTAATGTACCAAGCTTAGTAAAATACTACGATCGTCATGCTCAATCTGTGGTCAAAGCAATCTTCCTCGGTACCGGTATCGCCTTCGTGATCTATGCATTTTGGCAGCTTGCGGTACAAGGGAATTTACCTCGCCATCAATTTGCACCAGTCATTGAAAAAGGGGGTGATATTGCTGCCTTACTAAAAGCCTTATCGCAATATATCCAAACCGATTACATGGGCGTCGTACTTAATTTCTTTGCTTATATGGCGATTGCAAGCTCATTTTTAGGCGTCAGTTTGGGCTTATTTGATTACCTTGCGGACTTATTAAAATTTGATGACAGTAGCTTAGGGCGAACTAAAACCACGTTAGTGACCTTTCTGCCACCGCTCTTGCTCAGCTTACAATTCCCTTATGGGTTTGTCGTGGCAATTGGATATGCTGGCTTAGCCGCCACCATTTGGGCAGCGATTGTCCCAGCCCTATTAGCGAAAGCCACACGCCAGCGTTTCACGGAGTCCCACTATACTGTTTATGGTGGTAACTTCATGATTTATTTTGTGATTTTATTTGGTTTGTTAAATATTTTGGCACAAATTGCTGCTCAATTTGGTGTTTTACCGACATTTTTAGGTTAAAGCTCACAAATTTAATGCAAAGTACTTGGCTTGACACAAAATTTTAAGTATATAGTTAGCGGATTTTTTTCTCTTAAGAGGTTTACCATGAAAAAATTAACAAAATTGAGTGCAATCGCCCTGTCATTAGGGTTAATCAGTCAAGCTTACGCTTATACCCAAGACAAAACCTACAATATTACGGTATTACATGCCAACGACACACACGGTCATTTCTGGAAAAACAGTCACGGCGAGTATGGTTTTGCTGCACATAAAACTTTAATTGATAACATTCGTAAAGAAGTCGAAGGCAAAGGTGGCTCAGTGATTTTGCTGCATGCAGGTGATTTCAACACAGGCGTGCCTGAATCTGATATGCAAAATGCGAAACCTGATATCGAGGGTATGAACATGATTGGTTATGACGTAGCAGTACTCGGTAACCATGAATTCGATTTCCCGATGCAATTGCTTGAAATGCAAGAAAAATGGGCGAAGTTCCCCCTCATTTCAGCTAACGTCATCAATAAAAAAACCAACAAACCTTTAGTCAAACCTTATGTGATACTAAACAAAGAGGATGTCAAAATTGCTGTCGTTGGTTTGACCACAGAAGATACCGCTAAATTAGGTAATCCTGATGTGGTTGATCACGTGATCTTTAACAACCCGATTGAAACCGCCAAAAACACCTTGGCTGAAATTAACCAAACCGAAAAACCGGATATCCGTATTGCGTTAACCCACATGGGCTACTATTTTGATGGTAAACACGGACATAATGCACCGGGCGATGTCACCATGGCACGTACTCTAGATAAAGGCGCATTTGATTTAATTATCGGTGGTCATACACACGACACGGTGTGTATTGATGAACAAGGTCAATTCAAACTGAAATACACGCCGGGTGAAGCATGTAAACCTGATTTCCAAAACGGCACTTGGATTGTCCAAGCGGGCGAATGGGGAAAATACATTGGTCGTGCAGATTTTGAATTCAAAAATGGCGAAACTAAATTGGTGAAATACGAGTTAATTCCAATTAACTTAAAACAAAAAATCAAATTGGAAGACGGCAAATCAGAATACAAACTGTATCAGCCTGAAATTGCTGAAGATCCAGCCGTCTTTGCCCATTTGAAGAAATACCAAGACGAAGGCGATCGTTTATTAGGCGTGAAAGTGGGGGAAGTAAAAGGGAAATTTATCGGTGATCGTAAAATTATCCGTTTCCACCAAACGAACTTAGGACGTTTAATTGCTCAGTCACAAATGGAGCGTGTGAAAGCGGATGTGGGGATCATGAACTCAGGCGGGATTCGTACCGACATCAACGAAGGAGAAACGACATATAAAGATCTCCTTACCGTACAACCTTTCGGTAATATGATTGCCACTGTCGATTTCACGGGGCAAGAGCTATTAGACTACCTCAATGTGGTGGCATTAAAACAAGTAGATAGCGGTGCTTACCCACAATTTGCTGGGCTTTCCATGGTAGTGGACCGTACCGCACAAAAAGTATCGGATGTCAAAGTCGGTGGCAAAGCACTGAATTTAAACAAAACCTATAAAGTATCTGTACCAGACTATTGCGCCGGTGGTGGTGATGGCTATCCTGTCTTGAAAAAACACCCAAGTTATGTCAATACGGGTTTTATCGATGCGGAGATGCTGAAAAAATACTTTGAAGAAAACAAAGTGTTAGATGCGTCTAAATACGATCCAAAAGATGACATCATCTTCAAATAAGATGACGAAAAAAAGCGTCTATGATGCCCCGCAATTTTTCGAGTTGTATCAAAAATTGCGGGAAAATCCCCTCAGCTTAAATGAAGTGGTAGAAAAACCGACCATGTTGTCTTTGCTCCCCGATCTGACCAATAAAAAATTGCTCGATCTGGGGTGTGGCACCGGTAGTCATCTACTGCTGTATTTGCAACGTCATGCCCGCTTTGTCGTGGGCATTGACCTTTCTCATAACATGTTGAAGCAAGCTGAGCATGATCTATCAAAACATTTTCAAAATGGACCGCACTTTGCCCTCCACCCATTGTCCATGGAGCAACTGGCGGATTTACCAGAAAGTAATTTTGATGTCATCACCAGCTCTTTTGCTTTTCATTATGTGCAAGATTTTGCCAAGTTACTGCAAGATATTCGCCAAAAACTCACCCCTAATGGTTATCTGATTTTCTCGCAAGAACATCCGATCGTCACCTGCTATCAAGAAGGAGATCGTTGGGAAAAAGATCAACACAAACGCCAAGTGGCATATCGGTTGAACTATTATCGTGATGAAGGTGAACGTGAGCGTAATTGGTTTAAACAACCGTTTAAAACCTATCATCGCACTACGGCAACGATTGTCAATCAACTGATTCAAGCCGGTTTTCAGATTGAGCAGATGGCAGAACCCATGCTTGCCGATCAACCAGAATGGCAACAGGAATTTAAAGATTTACAGCACCGCCCTGTGCTGTTATTTATTAAAGCAAAAAAAATATAAATTTTTTGTAAAAAATCCTTGCCAGTTTATTTTTTTTACAGTAATTTGAATAGCAATTGACCAATAAGGAAACGCTATGATTTTTACTCGCATGACTCATCATCACCATCTACCCTGATTATCTTTCGGGTATTTTGTGATGCTTGGAAGATAACAAATCTTCCGAGTGTGCGATAAAATGACGAACAATATAAACCTCTCGGAAGCCATTTCGAGAGGTTTTTTTATCACTAAAATTAACAACATCTACTAGGATAAGAATTATGATTGAAAGTAAAAGACTGCGCATTGCGATGCAAAAATCAGGACGCTTAAGCCAAGAATCACAAGCCTTATTGAAACAATGCGGTGTAAAAATAAATTTACAGGAACAACGCCTAATTGCTTACGCTGAAAATATGCCGATTGATATTTTACGGGTGCGTGACGATGATATTCCCGGTCTCGTCTTTGATGGTGTGGTTGATCTCGGGATCATTGGTGAAAACGTCTTAGAAGAGGAAGAACTCACTCGTCAAGCTGCGGGTGAAACAGTCAATTACAAAAAATTACGCCGTTTAGATTTTGGCGGTTGCCGTTTATCAATCGCCATACCGCAAGACGAAGCTTACAATGGCATAAGTGATCTCAAAAATGCACGTATTGCTACCTCTTACCCGAATTTACTCAAACGTTATATGCAACAACAAGGTGTGGATTTTAAAACCTGTTCACTCACAGGATCAGTGGAAGTCGCGCCCCGTGCCGGACTTGCCGATGCGATTTGTGATTTAGTGTCTTCTGGTGCAACACTTGAAGCTAATGGCTTAAAGGAAGTGGAAATCATTTACCGCTCAAAATCCTGCCTCATTCAACGTGCCGCTGAACTTAGCCCAGAAAAACAAGCCTTAGTGGATAAGTTACTCACACGCATCCAAGGTGTACAACAAGCGGCAGAATCAAAATACATCATGCTTCACGCCCCAAAAGAAAAACTGGAAGAAATCACCGCACTTTTACCCGGCGTGGAAAACCCCACTATTTTGCCATTAGCACACGACAATTCGAAAGTCGCTATGCATGTCGTCAGTCAAGAAAATCTGTTCTGGGAAACCATGGAACAGCTGAAAGATGCTGGCGCCAGTTCGATTTTAGTGCTACCAATTGAGAAAATGATGGGGTAACTTGATGCCATTTACACTTTCACAACAACAATCGCTGTTAGCACAAAAAGGCATCGGCACCACCATTCTCAAACGCTTGCAAGAGATGGGGCTAGATGATGTCAAACAGCTTGCAAAGACAGATCCTGCATTTATTTTAGAACGTGGGGCGGAACTCACAGGGTCCACTTGCTGGCGTAATAGCCAGCAGGCGCGTAAAGCAATAGAAACGGCAGTGAATTGGGCAAAAACACAATGCGATGTAACAACAGAAAAATAACAACACAACAAGGTTAGGTATGCTATGCGATTTCCTGATAAAGATCAGATTTTCCCTATCAAACATTATCACCGACTGTGCTTTTTAAAAAACTTAGTTCGTCATCCTAATATTATTGTGGGGGATTTTACCTACTACGATGATGCAGAGAATGTGGAAAATTTTGAGAAAAATGTGAAATACCATTTTGACTTTTTAGGCGATAAATTGATCATCGGTAAATTTTGCATGATTGGATCGGATGTGAAATTTATTATGAATGGCGCCAATCATCAAATGAATGCCATCTCCACTTACCCATTTGGGATTTTTGGTTATGAATGGGCAAAAGCGTTACCGGAGAAAGCCGAATTATCGAGCAAAGGGGATACGGTTATTGGGAATGACGTTTGGATTGGCTATAACGCCACGATTATGCCAGGCGTAAAAATTGGCGATGGCGCGATCATTGGCACAAATTCGGTTGTCACCAAGAATGTGCCACCTTATGCGATTGTCGCAGGAAATCCCGCTCGCGTGATTAGAAAACGTTTCTCACCTGAAAAAATTGAACAATTATTAGCATTAAAATGGTGGGATTGGGAGATTGAGAAAATCACGCGTAATCTTGACTTTTTAACTGGCAAAATCAGTGACCCGATTGAGTAATCAAGGAAACAATATGCAAACACTTATTTGGAATACGTTAAATTCAGCACAAAAACAAGCTGCACTTTCTCGCCCAGCTCAAGCCGTTGGTGAACAAATTACGCAAGCCGTGAATGCGATCAAAAGCAATGTCATCAACAATGGGGATAAGGCATTATTTGAACTTGCGGAAAAATTCGATAAGACCACATTAGAAAGCCTTGTCATCTCAAAAGTCCAAATTGAGCAGGCGAGCCAGCGTATTGCGACGGAATTAAAACAAGCGATTCAAACCGCCAAAGGCAATATTGAACGTTTCCACCAAGCACAAAAAAACCAAACGGTGGATCTGGAAACCCAAGCCGGTGTGCGTTGCCAAGTCGTTACTCGCCCCATTCAAAACGTCGGTTTATATATCCCCGGTGGCTCTGCTCCACTGTTTTCCACAGTGTTAATGCTTGCCGTCCCTGCCAAAATTGCTGGCTGTAAAACCATTGTGCTGTGTTCCCCACCACCTATTGCCGATGAAATTCTTTACACCGCCAATTTATGTGGTGTTGAAACCATTTATGCCATTGGAGGTGCTCAAGCCATTTTTGCCATGGCAAACGGCACGGAAAGCGTGCAGAAAGTGGATAAAATTTTCGGTCCGGGCAATGCCTTTGTCACTGAAGCCAAACGTCAAGTATTACAACAAGGCACTGCGATTGATATGCCAGCCGGTCCCTCTGAAGTGTTAGTGATTGCCGATGAATTTGCCGATCCAGATTTTGTCGCCAGTGATTTACTTTCCCAAGCGGAACATGGCGCAGACAGCCAAGTGATTTTAGTCACTAACTGTGAAACGTTGGCAAAACAGACCGCACTTTCCATTGAGCAACAACTGGCTCGTTTACCAAGAGCAGAAACGGCTCGTAAGGCACTTGCTCACAGTCGCACCTTTATCGCCGAAGATCTGCAACAATGTGTAGAAATTAGTAATGCTTATGCGCCTGAACACTTGGTCGTACAGGTGGAAAATGCGCGTAACTTACTGCCGTTTTTAGATAACGCCGGCTCGATTTTCTTAGGTGCCTATTCACCTGAAAGTATGGGCGATTATGCTAGTGGTACCAATCACGTTCTACCGACCTACGGCTATACTCGCACCCATTCAAGTTTAGGTTTAGCCGATTTTAGCAAGCGGATGACAGTACAAGAACTCACCCCACAAGGCTTTAAAGATCTCGCTAACACGGTGATGTTAATGGCAGAAGCAGAACAATTAGAAGCGCATAAGCAAGCAGTAGAAATTCGTTGGAGAAAGTTGCAAGGAAAGCAGAATTGTGCATAATTAACTGTATTTTTATACAGTTAACTAAGGAAGTAAAATGAACAATCAAATCCAACTCTACACAAGCGAAGATGGCAAAATTGCATTACAGGTTTCTTTTGAACAGGAAACGGTGTGGTTAACTCAAGCACAGATGGCGGAGCTGTTCACTAAAGATGTACGAACGATCAATGAGCATATTGGTAATGTATTTTCTGAAGGTGAACTAGAACGGGATCCAACTATCCGGAAATTCCGGATAGTTCGTCAAGAGGGAAATCGCCAAGTCTCTCGTGAAATCGAACATTACAATTTAGATATGATCATCTCTGTCGGTTATCGAGTGAAATCAAAACGGGGAGTACAATTCCGCCAATGGGCAACGCAAACCTTAAAACAATTTTTAGTGCAGGGTTATGCGATAAATGAACGTCGTTTACAAGAAAAAGGGATTGAATTTAGCCAAGCGGTCGCCTTATTAAGCCGCACACTAACGAACCAAGCCTTAGTCAATGACAACGGGCAGGCAGTCATTAGCGTAGTGCAAGACTATGCTCGCACTTGGAGTTTATTACAGGCTTATGATGAACAAAGTTTGGTTGAAAATCGAGTCAAACAGCCCGCAATGAAAGCCTTAGTTTTTGATGAGGTGTTACAAGCCATTGAGCAATTAAAACAAACCTTGATTGAAAAAGGGGAAGCCACCGCATTGTTTGGGCAACAGCGTTCTGATGGTTTAGCTTCTGCGATTGCGACTATTGAGCAGGGATTTGGTGAGGAATGGTTTTATCCAAATATTGCCAGTCGCGCCGCGCACTTACTGTATTTTGTGATTAAAAACCATCCATTTGCAGATGGTAACAAACGGACTGGGTCTTTTTTATTTTTATGGTACTTACGCCTCAATCAAGGCTTGTTAGCAAAACCTGTCGAGCAACTAATTAATGATAATACATTAGTCGCCTTAGCTCTGTTAGTGGCAGAAAGTCTGCCAGAGCAAAAAACGCTGATGATTAAACTTATCGAACACTTTATTTTATTAAAAACACACAATTAAGCAGGAACACAACATGTCAATTTCACCACTTTCACGCAAAAATATTCAGACCTTAACGCCGTATCAATCGGCTCGGCGATTAGGCGGCAAGGGCGATATTTGGTTAAATGCCAATGAATACCCAACTTCGCCTGATTTTGATTTAACCCATCGTACCTTTAACCGTTACCCCGAGCCACAACCACAAGCCGTGATTGAAGGCTATGCCAATTATGCAGGGATAACGCCTGAAAATGTGTTGGTCAGCCGTGGCGGTGATGAAAGTATTGAGCTGATTATCCGTGCCTTTTGTGAAGCGGAAGACAGCGTACTTTACTGCCCACCAACCTATGGGATGTATGCGGTCAGTGCCGAAACCTGTGGGATTGCCCTCAAAACAGTGCCGTTGACCGCAGATTTCCAACTGAATTTGCCTGAAATTGAACGCCAGCTTACCGGTGTCAAAGTGGTGTTTGTGTGTAGCCCGAATAACCCAACAGGGACGTTAGTTAATCGCACGGACTTGCTCGCGTTATTAGAAATGACCAAAGGCAAAGCTATTGTCGTGGTAGATGAAGCCTATATTGAGTTTTGTCCACAAGCGACGATGGTCACAGCGCTAAAAAACTACCCACACTTAGCCATTATCCGCACCCTCTCTAAAGCCTTTGCCTTAGCGGGGCTACGTTGTGGTTTTACCTTGGCGAATAAAGACTTAATCGAGGTGCTACAAAAAGTGATTTCACCTTATCCATTGCCAGTGCCTGTGGCGGATCTTGCTGCGCAAGCCTTACAACCTGCGGGTTTACAAGCAATGCAACAACGGGTACAAGAAATTCTGCAAAATCGCACCGCACTTGAGGCAGATTTACGCAGCTTGCCTTGTGTAGAAAACGTCTTTCAAAGCGACGGCAACTATCTTTTAGTGAAATTCAAAGACGGACAAAAAATCTTCAAAACCCTTTGGGATCAAGGCATCATCTTGCGTAATCAACACAGCGCATTGATGTTAGAAAACTGTATTCGTATTACCATTGGCACGGCAGAGGAAAATCGTCGTGTCATTGAAGCGATCCGTAAAATTTCCTAAGATACTAACAAAAAACCAACAGATTAAAATGAAAAAACAGGATAACTCTATGACACAACAAGCCATTCTTTTTATCGACCGTGACGGTACCTTAATTGATGAACCAAAAACCGATTTTCAAATCGACAGTTTAGAAAAATTACAATTTGAGCCGAATGTTATCCCCGCGTTATTAAAGCTCAAACCCTATTACCGTTTCGTAATGGTCAGTAACCAAGACGGGCTAGGCACGGCATCTTTCCCACAGGAAAATTTTGATAAACCGCACAATACGATGATGGCGTTATTTAAATCACAAGGTATCGAGTTTGATGAGGTGTTAATTTGCCCTCACAAACCTGAAGACGAATGCGATTGCCGTAAGCCGAAAATTAAATTATTGAAAAAATACATTGATAAAAAATTGTTCGACCCTGCCACCAGCTTTGTGATTGGTGATCGTGCCACTGACGTGCAACTGGCAGAAAATCTCGGTATTCGTGCCTTGCAATATGATCGTGAAAAGCTCAATTGGGATCTGATTGTGGAAAAATTGTTGCCAAAACAGACCGCACTTGTTGATCGTAAACCACGCTATGCTGAAGTAGTACGTACTACCAAAGAAACCGATATTAAAGTGCAAGTGTGGTTGGATGAAACCGGCATGAACGACATCAAAACAGGCGTGGGCTTTTTCGATCATATGCTCGATCAAATCGCTACCCACGGTGGTTTCCGAATGAACGTAAGTTGTAAAGGCGATCTTTGGATCGACGAACATCACACCGTCGAAGATACGGCTCTCGCCCTCGGCACCGCATTAAAACAAGCCCTTGGCGACAAACGAGGCATTCAACGCTTTGGCTTTGTGTTACCAATGGACGAATGCAAGGCGGAATGTACAATGGATCTGTCTGGTCGCCCGTATTTCAAATTCAAAGCCAAATTTAAACGCGACAAAGTGGGCGATTTCAGCACCGAAATGACCGAGCATTTTTTCCAATCTCTCGCTTATACCTTAATGGCAACCTTGCACCTTAAAACCAAAGGCGATAACGACCACCACAAAATCGAAAGCCTGTTTAAAGTGTTTGGGCGCACGTTAAGACAGTGTATTAAGGTGGAAGGGAATGCAATGCCTAGTAGTAAGGGTGTACTGTAATTTTAAGCAATATCACATAATGTAATCTGTAGGGCATTCTTTATGTATCCAATGATTTAGGTAGTATATCTCTACAACCAAATTACAAAAGTGTGCTGGAATTTTGCAAATTTCTTGGGCATTTGATAATTAGCAAAGTTAAGGATAATTGAAATCCATAGTTGGACTAAGCGTTTGAGTTCTGACAAAAACGTGGATAGTTACACCATAGGCAAAGTTATAAAAATGGAAAAAAATATTCTTGGAACTATTGAAGAAAATCTAAAACGGAAGAGACAAAAGAAGTATTGCAGTGCTAAAGAATTATTAAATATTGAATGTAGTAGAAAGATTATTAAAGCTCATACTATATCTAAAAGTAGTTCTTTATCAACAATTATGGATAAACAAAATGAAGTTATGGGAAACGATTTATCACTTTGTAAATTAATAGAAAATAATGGTCTTGGGGAGCCTAGGAAAATAGGGGTAAATCACGCTTCAACATTTACAGGATTTTGCTCTGAACATGATAAATTACTATTTTCTAGGATAGAAGATGAGGAAATCATCCCTGATCTAGAACAAATATTTTTATTTTCATATAGAGGACTTTGTAGAGAGATTTATACCAAAGGTTATCAAAAAAATAGTGGATTAAAAGAATGCATTTTAAATGGAGGTAATTTGATTAAACAACTCTCTGAAGAATATAAATACTGGGAAAGAAATATTTCCATTTTTGAGAGTTATGCAAATTTGGGCTTTAATGAATTAATTGATACTCAAGCTAATATGCATACAATGTGGAAAACTAAGGATTTCAATAGACTAGAGTCATTTATAATTGAACTATCTTCTCCTGCTCAGATTTTATCTAGTGGGACATTTATTCCAAACATTTCATTTTCTAATGAGAAAATTTTTGATCTAAAAAACTCATCCATAAGAATTCATCAGATGTTTTTTAATATTATAAACTCTAGTAACAGGGGTTATATTATATTCTCGTGGGTTAAAGATGATGCAAATGAATTCTACTATAACTTTATCAAGTCTTTCTTAAATATAAGAACAAATAAAAAAAAGGAAGATTCTTTAGTTAGATTTGTATTCTCATTCTTTGAAAATACTTTTTTTTCTCCCGTATGGTGGAATTCATTGAATGAAAAACAAAAGGCAGAAATAAATACTAAAAGGGAAGAAACTTTTTCTCATAACTTAGCTTCAGTAAGAGCTAAAAATTATAATGCATTCAAAATCTTAAAATATGACTATTTTAAGGAGAAAAACTCCAAATGATCACCATCATCAACACCCGCTGTGCTAACCTTTCTTCCGTCAAATTTGCTTTTGACCGCTTAGGGTATCGCGCAGAAATTACCGATAATATCGAACAAATCCAATCCACCGACAAGTTGATTTTACCTGGTGTGGGAACGGCAAAAGCAGCGATGCAAAATTTGGCGGATTTAGGCTTAATTGAGGTTATCCAAAGCCTAACTCAACCTGTTTTGGGGATTTGTTTGGGAATGCAATTAATGACCGACTATTCCGAAGAAGGCAATTTGGACTTATTAAAACTGATGTCAGGCAAAACCGAAAAATTACCGGATTGTCAGTTGCCATTACCGCATATGGGCTGGAATAAGGTGCATTATGTCGCCGATCACCCGTTATTTGCAGGCATTGAGCAAGACAGCTATTTCTATTTTGTGCACAGCTACGGCGTGTTGCCCAATCCACACACTGTCGCCACCTGCGACTATGGCGTGCCATTTTCTGCAGTAATCCAACATAACAATTTTTATGGTGCACAATTCCACCCTGAGCGTTCAGGCAAAGCAGGCGCGTTATTTTTGCGTAATTTTGTGGAAAACATTAAATAAAGTGCGGTCGATTTTTTAAAAATTTTGCAAACACAGGACAACACAATGAAAACATCACAAATTATCCCCGCTCTTGATCTGATTGATGGTCAAGTAGTGCGCCTTTATCAAGGTAATTATGGGCAGAAAACCCTTTATTCCGATAACCCGATAGCCCAATTCCAAGATTATGTGTCACAAGGGGCAAAGTACTTACATTTAGTGGATCTGACTGGCGCGAAAGATCCAACTAAACGCCAAACAACACTCATCGGTGAAATCATCAACGCAGTGAATT
This sequence comes from Pasteurella multocida, assembly GCF_900187275.1. Lineage (NCBI taxonomy): Bacteria > Pseudomonadati > Pseudomonadota > Gammaproteobacteria > Pasteurellales > Pasteurellaceae > Pasteurella > Pasteurella multocida. The sequence goes on along the minus strand of NZ_LT906458.1, from coordinate 2,230,490 downwards.
GCCCAATTCAAGTGGGTGGTGGTATTCGCACCGAGCAAGATGTGGCAGATTTACTGGCGGTGGGCGCAAATCGCGTGGTGATTGGCTCAACAGCAGTCAAGCAACCCGAAATGGTCAAACAATGGTTTAAAAAATACGGGGCAGAAAAATTTGTCTTAGCGTTAGATGTCAACATTAACGCACAAGGCGAAAAACAGATCGCAGTGAGCGGTTGGCAAGAAAACAGCGGCGTGTCGTTAGAAGCCTTAATTGCCGATTTCCGTGAAATCGGTTTGCAACACGTGTTATGCACCGATATTTCTAAAGATGGCACTCTTCAAGGTTCTAATGTGGCGCTATATCAAGAAATCTGTACCCAATTCCCGACGATTCAATTCCAATCATCAGGCGGGATCGGCTCTCTTGCGGATATTAAAGCCTTAAAAGACACTGGGGTAGCTGGCGTGATTGTGGGGCGTGCTTTATTGGAAGGTAAGTTTAACGTGCAGGAGGCGATCGCATGTTGGCAAAACGCATAATTCCTTGCTTAGACGTACGTGATGGGCAGGTAGTCAAAGGTGTACAATTTCGCAATCACGAGATTATTGGCGATATCGTGCCGCTGGCGCAACGCTATGCGGAAGAAGGCGCAGATGAATTAGTGTTCTATGATATTACCGCCTCCTCTGACGGCAGAACTATTGATAAAAGCTGGGTGGAACGTGTGGCACAAGTGATTGATATTCCATTTTGCGTAGCGGGTGGCATTAAAAGCGTGGAAGATGCGGAAAAATTATTTGCCTTTGGCGCAGATAAAATTTCTATAAATTCACCCGCACTTGCCGATCCTGATTTAATTAATCGCTTGGCGGATCGTTTTGGTGTGCAAGCCATCGTGGTGGGGATCGATAGTTGGTTTGAAAAGGAAACCGGCAAATATTGGGTTAATCAATATACTGGCGATGAAAGTCGCACACGCCAAACCCATTGGCAATTACTCGACTGGGTCAAGGAAATACAACAACGTGGCGCGGGCGAAATTGTGTTAAATATGATGAACCAAGACGGTGTTCGTCAAGGTTATGACATCGCCCAATTAAAACTCGCGCGTAACCTCTGCCATATTCCCCTGATTGCCTCAGGCGGTGCAGGTGAAATGGTGCATTTCCGTGATGCCTTTGTTGAAGCCAATGTGGATGGTGCGCTCGCTGCCAGCGTGTTCCATAAACGGATTATTGATATTGGGGAATTAAAGGATTATTTGAGAAAGGAAAAGATTAAGATTAGATAGAAAATATTTAAACTAAATTAATAAGGTAAATTCATGAAAAAGTCTGAATTCAAAAATAGTTTTATAGAATTACTTAGTAATAATATTGATAACTTAAATTATGATGAAAAAATTCATTTTATCAAAAAAATACTAACAGAGTATGAGATAGAAAAAGATAAAACGGACAGAACTCCAGTTAATAAAGGTCAGCCATGGAATGATCATCAATTAGAACTGATCCTTTCTTTACCTGCAACGAAAAAAAATTGTCTTAAATTCGCCAAAATATTTGGTAGAGGCTACGGGAGTATAGAACAAATCTATCGATGGGCAAGCACCCCTAAAAATCAATTAACTAAAGAAAGGTTGAATGATGCGTTTATACAACAAATAATGAGAGTTAAACGTAACTTAGAACTACGAAATTAATTTGAGGTATCTATGAAGATCAACTGGCAAAAAGTCGATAATTTGTTGCCCGTCATTATCCAAAACGTGGCGACTTGTGAAGTGTTAATGCTCGGTTATATGAATCAAGAGGCATTAGAAAAAACGCTGGCGGAAAAACGAGTGACCTTTTTTTCACGTACCAAAAACCGTTTATGGACAAAAGGTGAAACTTCTGGACATTTTTTAAACGTAGTGGATATGAGTTTAGATTGTGATAACGATACCCTACTGATTCTAGTCAATCCGATTGGTGAAACCTGTCATACTGGGGCGGAAAGCTGTTTTTATCAGTTTGAAAAGACAACACCGCCGGATTGGATTTTTTTGAGCAAATTAGAACGTTTAATTGCCAGTCGTAAAGGTGCCGATCCTGCAAGTTCTTATACCGCACAACTGTATGCTAAAGGTACTAAACGCATTGCACAAAAAGTCGGTGAAGAAGGGGTGGAAACCGCTCTTGCCGCAACTGTGAAAGACAAAGCAGAAACCATTTGTGAGGCTGCGGATCTCGTTTATCATTTAACAGTCTTGTTGCAAGATGCCGATTTAAGCTGGTCAGATGTGATTCATAAATTAAAAGAACGTCACATAAAATAACAAAAAGCACCGCACTTTTTCTTCGCCTACCGAAAGTGCGGTTTATTTTTTATGAGGTTGTTTCCCGTATCTGATTTCACTCTAGGAGATTATTGGCTTTTATGCTATTTTAACGCCAACATTTCTTCACTATATGTAGGTCAATATTATGGAAAAAATCATTATTGATGAAAACCAATTTCTCCGCACCATTTCCCGTATTTCACACGAGATTATCGAAAAACACCAACGTTTAGACAATATTGTCATTGTAGGCATTAAACGACGTGGTGCGGAAATTGCGGAGTTAATTAAGAAAAAAATTGCTGACCTCGCAAACGTTGAGTTACCCTCAATTGATCTGGATATCACCTTTTACCGTGATGATTTAGAATATGCTGAACCTGACTCCAAATCGCCTACCTATAGCGGTGCCTCCAGTTTTATTAGTATCCACAATAAAGAAGTGATTTTAGTCGATGACGTACTTTATACCGGCAGAACCATTCGTGCAGCACTCGATGCATTAGTGGATTTCGGTCGTGCCGCAAAAATTGAGCTTGTTATTTTTGTGGACAGAGGGCACCGTGAACTGCCAATTCGCGCGGATTATGTCGGTAAAAACGTTCCAACCAGTCGCAGTGAAGAAGTGCAAGTGCGCACCCTGAAGTTCGACAATTGTTATGAAGTTGCACTACTTTCGCCGACAAAATAAAGTTTGTGAACCTTTTGTAAAATTGATACTCTAACAAATGTAATTTTTAACCAACATAATGGAATAGATGATGAAAATGATTAATGTAAAATCTATTTTCTGGGCAATACTAGGGCTTTTTATCTATGTTTCTACTGCGCAGGCCGCAGAACGCGTTGTTGCCACCGTTAATGGTGTGCCAGTGTTAGAAAGCCAAGTCAAAAAAAATATGGGGAAAAAAGGTCAATATCAAGTTGCTTTGGATAAAGTGATTGATGATATTTTAGTGCAACAAGCCATTCAAAATTCAGGCATTAAAGTCAATTATGCACAAGTCGATCAAATCATTGAAGGCATTGCTGCACAAAATGGCTTGACTTATGGACAATTATTGGATGCCTTAGATTATCAAGGCATTAGCTACAATGCTTATCGTCAACAAATTGCTAATCAAATCTTAATGGGAGAAATCCGTAACCAAGCGATTGGACAAAGTATTGATGTGACTCGAGAGCAAGTTGAAGCCTTGAGTAAACAACTGCTAAATCAAGCAAAACAAGCAGGAACAGAAAAGAAAATTTCTGCCCCACAATATGAAGTAAGACATATTCTGTTAAAATTAAACCCGTTATTAAATGATGCACAAGCAAAAGCACAATTAACCCAAATTCGTGCCGATATTATTGCGGGTAAAATGAGCTTTGCCGATGCGGCGTTACACTATTCGAAAGATTACCTTTCTGGTGCCAATGGCGGTAGCCTAGGCTTTGCCTTCCCTGAGGCCTATGTGGGCGCATTCCAAAAAGCGATTCTGACAACGAAAAAAGGTGTGATTTCTGCCCCATTTAAAACCGAATTTGGTTGGCATATTTTAGAAGTGACCAACACTCGTGAAGGGGATAAAACGATTGATGTCTATCGCCAAAAAGCCTATGAACAGTTAGTAAATCAACAAGTTAAAGATGTGGAAAAAGATTGGGTCAAGGCATTACGTAAAAACGCAGAAATTCGTTATCTAAAATAGCAAATCAATAAAACTTAAAATCCCAGCCCAAATGCTGGGATTTTGCTTTATAATAGACCGCACTTTTGATATCGCATTGTGCGAACCATTAATCGAGAAAATATGAATTCAAAAAAACATTTAGGTCATACCGCCCGTAAACGTTTCGGACAAAACTTTTTACATGATAATAATGTCATTCATGGCATTGTTTCCGCGATTTATCCCCAAAAAGATCAATTTTTAGTGGAGATCGGTCCCGGTTTAGGGGCATTAACTGAGCCTGTGGGCGAATTGGTCGATCATTTAACCGTGGTGGAATTAGACCGTGATTTAGCTGAGCGTTTACGCCACCACCCGTTCTTGCACCATAAAATCACCGTGATTGAAACAGATGCGATGCAGTTTGATTTTGGACAGCTTTATCGTGATGCAAATTTAGCAGAAAAAAAGCAAAAAATGCGAGTGTTTGGTAACTTACCTTACAACATTTCGACCCCATTAATGTTCCACTTATTTAAATATCACGATTGCATTCAGGACATGCACTTTATGTTGCAAAAAGAAGTGGTAAAACGTTTATGTGCAGGTCCAAACAGCAAAGCTTATGGGCGCTTAACCATTATGGCGCAATATTTCTGCCAAGTGATGCCGGTACTTGAAGTACCGCCGACGGCATTTAAACCCGCGCCGAAAGTGGATTCTGCTGTTGTACGCTTAGTACCACACAAAGTATTACCGCATCCCGTGAAAGACTTATATTGGTTAAACCGCGTATGTAGCCAAGCTTTTAATCAACGCCGTAAAACTTTACGCAATGCGTTATCAACTTTATTTAGTGCGGATCAATTAACGGAATTGGGTATCGATCTCACCGCACGCGCGGAAAACTTATCGATCGCTGATTATGCACGCTTAGCTAACTGGTTAACAGACAATCCACCAGCCGATGTTAACAAAGACGAAATGATTGAACATCTAGACGATTAATGGCATAAGTGCGGTGTAAAAATGGCAACATATTTAGTAGGCGATTTACAGGGTTGTTACGATGAATTGCAACGTTTACTGGAAAAAGTGCAGTTCGATTCAACACAAGATCAACTTTATTTGGTTGGGGATTTAGTGGCACGCGGGGATAAATCTCTCGAATGCTTGCGCTTTGTCAAATCTCTGGGTAAATCTGCCAAAACGGTGTTAGGCAACCATGATTTACACTTGATTTCCACTGCACTGGGTATTAAAAAAGTGAAAGTGAGAGATCGAGTGGATGCCATTTTTCATGCTCCTGATTTTGAAGAATTAATTGATTGGCTACGTCATCAACCTTTACTTGTACACAATGAGCAACAGAACTTTTTAATGACCCATGCCGGCATTTCGCCGGATTGGGATCTTGCCACGGCGAAACAATGTGCGCACGAAGTGGAAAACGTGCTACGTCATGGTGATTACCACAATTTAATTGAAAATATGTATGACAATCGCCCTGATCGTTGGCATGATGATTTACAAGTTTTAGATCGTTTACGGTATAGCATTAATGTCTTTACCCGTATGCGTTTTTGCTATTGGGATCACCGCTTAGATTTCGACTGTAAGCTGCCACCAGAATCCGCCCCAGAAGAGCTCACGCCTTGGTTTAATTTAGCCAACCCACTTTATCAAACAATCCCCATTGTGTTTGGACATTGGGCAAGTCTAGTCAATACGACAACTCCAAACAATATCTATGCGTTGGATACAGGTTGTGTCTGGGGTAATCACATGACTATGTTACGTTGGGAAGACAAACAATACTTTAGCCAACGTGCGGTAAAAAATTATCGCGATTTTTAATTAATCTGTTTATTTCCTATTCGTTTTCAGGTAACCTGTGCCACGTTTATTCATTGTTAAAACTGAATAAGCAAGATGCATATAACATGTTATGTTTATCTATCTACACAGGACAATTCCATGAAAAAACGACTTATCGCACTCATTGTGGGCTACTCTACCGTTGCCTTCGCAACAACAATCCCAAATACTTTGACTGAAACCCATACTTACGAACTGACTAAATCCTTTGATTTGGTTGTGCCGAAAGGATCGCACGGTGAAACCAATTTATGGGTACCCTTACCTTTTAATGCAGATTACCAAACCGTTAAATCCATCCAATTTGAAGGCAACTACAACACCGCCTATATCACGGAAAATAACCGTTATGGTGCAAAAACCTTGTTTGCCAATTGGGATGAAAATGCCAACAAACGTGCTTTAACCATCAAATTAGTGCTGGAAACCCAAGATCGTGAACCGATGCAACAAGGGGTATTACAAGGCTATCAACCACCTGAAAAAATTCACTATTCCGTTGATGTATTGGAATACTTAAAACCTACTGCCCACATCAAAACAGACGGTATCGTAAAAGACTATGCCGATAAAATCGTAGGTCAAGAAAGTAATCCACTGAAAAAAGCAGAACGTATCCACCAATGGATCGTTAACAATATGGAACGGGATAATTCTGTTCTAGGTTGTGGTGACGGGGATGTGGAAAAAATCTTAACAACCGGCGTGTTAAAAGGAAAATGTACCGACATTAACTCCGTCTTTGTCGCCTTGGCACGTGCGTCAGGTATTCCTGCCCGTGAGATTTTTGGTGTACGCTTAGGACAAGCGGTGAAAATGGGCAAATATTCTAAAGGGGCTTTTGGTAGTGCTGATGAAAACAAACTGGCGAATGTCAGTGGCGGACAACATTGCCGTGCAGAATTTTATTTAGCCGGCTTTGGTTGGGTACCTGTGGATTCTGCTGATGTGACCAAGATGCGTTTAGCCGAAAACAAAGCCGTTAATGATCCCGATACGCAAGCAGTATCAAATTACTTATTTGGTAACTGGGAAATGAATTGGATTGCTTATAATCACGCACGTGATTTTGATCTGTATCCAATGCCAGAAATCGCGCCTCTGAATAACTTTGGTTATCCGTATGCAGAAGTGGGCGGTGATCCATTAAACTCTTTTGATCCAAAAGCATTCGGCTATGAATTCAAAGCACAACAACGCCAGTAAAAGCTTGATTGCCAGTGGCGTCACGGCAGTGATTGCTGCCGTGACCTCGACACTCTGCTGCATTGCACCATTGGTGTATCTGGTGTTTGGTGTGTCATCTTCTTGGTTAGTGAGCCTCAATGAGCTGGAATATTTACGCTTACCGATGTTAATCATCGCCTTGATCTCGTTTGGCTATGGTTTCTGGTTGCTCACCTTTTCCAAGAAAATGCTCTGCACTAAATACTTCTCACGTAAAGGCTTGATTGGGTTATACAGCGTTATGTTTGTACTCATGCTGTTTTTCTTATTTTATCCCACGTTGTTGCCTTACTTTTTAGCATAAGGAACTGTGATGAAAAACATTCTCGGTCTATTTTTATTTCTATTCTCACTATTTAATTTGAGTTATGCCGCAACACCGAGCCTGAATCCAGACGAGAAACAGGTTTCCATTCAGATTAAAGAGATGACTTGCCAGCTTTGTGTGTATTTAGTCAATAAAGAATTACGAGAGATTGAAGGCGTGATGTCCACTAAAGCCAATTTTAAAGATCGCGTAGTCAATATTGTGGCAAAACAGTCTGTGGATAATCAGCACTTTATTGACGCCATTCATAAGCTGAAATACACCCCAGAAATTCTCAATCAACATCCTTAAAAAACCACATAAAAATCCACCGCACTTTAGGTGGATTTTTATGAGGAAACAAAACGTACACAGTTATGTTTACTTCCCCCCAAACTGGCGTGATGTTAACCAGTATACTCTCTTTATTTCCAATAAAATAAGCGACTTTTCCCTAACTTTATCATGCTTTTCACTGTCAATTTTCGCAATTTTACGCTATCCTATATCACATTTTCTTAAGTAAATTCGTCCCGCAAAGTGCGGTTAAAATCAAAGGTAACATTATGCAAGAACAATACCGTCCCGATTTGATTGAAGCGGAAGTTCAACAATACTGGGCTGAAAATAAAACATTTAAAGCGATTAAAGATACTAATAAACCGAAATATTACTGCCTCTCAATGTTCCCTTACCCCTCTGGTCGTCTGCACATGGGACATGTGCGTAACTACACCATTGGTGATGTGGTGTCACGTTATCAACGTATGAACGGCAAAAATGTGTTACAACCGATGGGCTGGGACGCTTTTGGTTTGCCCGCAGAAGGCGCAGCGATCAAAAACAAAACGGCACCCGCAAAATGGACCTACGAGAATATTGATTATATGAAAAATCAGCTCAAAATTTTGGGCTTTGGTTTTGACTGGGATCGTGAAGTGACCACTTGTAAACCCGACTACTACAAATGGGAACAATGGTTCTTCACTGAGTTATATAAAAAAGGATTAGTGTACAAAAAAACCTCAACAGTAAACTGGTGTCCGAATGATGAAACTGTCTTAGCCAACGAACAAGTGCATGAAGGTTGCTGCTGGCGTTGTGATACCCCAGTAGAACAAAAAGAAATTCCACAATGGTTTATCAAAATCACAGATTATGCCGAACAATTATTAGGCGGGTTAGATCACCTTCCATCATGGCCAGATCAAGTAAAAACCATGCAACGTAACTGGATCGGGCGTTCTGAAGGGGTGGAAATCACCTTCCAGTTAGCCAATTCAGAAGACAATTTAACCGTTTATACGACACGTCCAGATACCTTCTTTGGCGTCTCTTATGTGGCCGTGGCCGCTGCACATCCTTTAGCAGAAAAAGCGGCAGAAAATAATCCTGAATTAGCCCAATTTATTCAAGAATGCAAAAATACCAAAGTGGCTGAAGCTGAGCTTGCCACAATGGAGAAAAAAGGCATGGCGACTGGTGTGTATGCCATTCATCCATTAACAGGGGAAAAAGTGCCGGTCTGGGTGGCTAACTTTGTGTTAATGCACTACGGTACCGGGGCAGTAATGGCAGTGCCTGGACACGATGAACGTGATGCTGAGTTCGCTCGTAAATATGGTTTACCACTGCTTAATGTCATTAAGCCGATTAATGGTGAGCCTTTACTTGAACATGAATTACCTTATTGTGAGCATGGTATTTTGTTTAATTCAGGTGAATTTAATGGTCTAGACTTTGATGCCGCATTTAATGCGATCGCAGACAAATTAGAAGCGCTTGGCAAAGGAAAACGTCAAGTGAATTACCGCTTACGTGACTGGGGTGTTTCTCGTCAACGTTACTGGGGAGCGCCAATTCCAATGCTTACCTTAGAAAATGGTGAGGTGGTGCCTGCGCCATTGCAAGATCTGCCAATTGAATTACCAGAAGATGTGGTGATGGACGGCGTGAAAAGTCCAATTAAAGCCGATCCAGAATGGGCAAAAACCACTTACAACGGTCAGCCAGCACTGAAAGAAACGGATACCTTTGATACTTTCATGGAGTCTTCATGGTATTACGCCCGTTATACCTCACCAAAATTTGCGGAAGCCATGTTAGATGCGGACGAAGCAAACTATTGGTTACCCGTGGATCAATATATCGGCGGAATTGAACACGCCACCATGCACTTGTTGTACTTCCGTTTCTTCCACAAATTATTGCGTGATGCAGGTTTTGTCACGAGCGATGAGCCCGCAGACAAATTATTGTGCCAAGGCATGGTGTTAGCCGATGCATTCTACTACACCTCACCAACCAATGAGCGTATTTGGGTGTCCCCAACGGAAGTGACCCTTGAACGTGATGAAAAAGGGCGTATTTTAAAAGCCTACGACAAAGAGGAACGTGAATTAGTGCATTCTGGCATGACCAAAATGTCAAAATCGAAAAATAACGGCATTGACCCACAAGAAATGGTGGAAAAATACGGTGCGGATACCGTGCGTTTATTCATGATGTTCGCGTCACCAGCAGAAATGACCCTTGAATGGCAAGAATCAGGCGTCGAAGGGGCAAAACGTTTCTTAGGACGTTTATGGAATCTCGTGTTTGAATATAACAAACATCCCGCAGAAACTGCCGTAGAACCGACCGCACTTTCAAGCGCACAAAAAGCTTTACGTCGTGATGTACACAAAACGATTGCTAAAGTGAGTGATGATATCGGTCGTCGTCAAACCTTCAATACTGCCATTGCCGCGATTATGGAATTAATGAATAAATTAACTAAAGCGCCATTAGTGGAAGTACAAGATCGCGCGATTATGGCAGAAGCATTAAGTGCCGTCGTACGTATGCTTTACCCAATCACACCACATATTTGTTTCCAATTATGGAAAGACTTAGGTAATACAGAAGCGATTGACTTTGCCCCTTGGGTAGAAGCCGATGCAGCAGCGATGGTTGACGATGAAAAATTGGTTGTGGTACAAGTGAATGGTAAAGTGCGTGCCAAAGTGACCGTCCCTGCAGAAATGTCAGAAGACGATATCAAGCAAGTCGCATTAGCAGATAGCAATGTAGCCAAACACTTAGAAGGTTTAAACATTGTGAAAACCATCTATGTACCGGGAAAATTATTTAGCTTTGTGGCAAAATAATTCCTAATTTTCTTTGATATTTCCCTCTTCCTAGAGGGAAATTAAGGATCACAATATGTTGAAACAACTCAAAACAATTTTGCTCACAGCAGTTTTTACTTTCCTGACAGCATGTGGCTTTCAATTTCAAAATGGCGGACTCATTCCGTCTGCGTTGCAAACCCTTACGCTTGAAAGTAGCGATCCTTACAGTGAAATGACGTTGACCTTAAGAAAAGAGCTACAGCTCAATAATATTCATTTGGTCGAGGGACAAGCAAATATTCCCGTATTACGTTTAAATAAAATCACTATGCATGATCAAGTTGCGTCAATTTTCAAACAAGGTCGTGAAGCAGAAAAAATGCTGATTTTAGAAGTAGAGGCAATGGTAAAATTGCCTAATCAAGCTGCGTTCCCGATTTCAACTAAAGTGAATCGCACGTTCTTCGATAACTCGCGCGCAGCCTTAGCAAAATCTGCCGAAAAAGAAGTGATTTGGCATGATATGCGCGAGCAAGCTGCACGTCAGTTAATTAATAAAGTGGTTGCTCTTCAACATCAAGTTCAGACAAAATAATGCAACGGATTTTCACAGAACAATTAGGATCTGCTCTACAAAACAAACTAGCCAAGCTCTATTATTTCGTAGGGCAAGATCCGTTACTGTTAAGTGAAAATCAAGATCGCATAAATCAATATGCATTCAAGCAAGGTTTTGACGAAAAAAATGTCATCACAATTGATCAGAATACTAATTGGTCTGATCTCTTTGAACGCTGCCAATCCATTGGCTTGTTTTTCAATAAACAGATTTTGTTTCTTAATTTACCTGAAAACCTCAGTGCAAGTTTACAAACTCGTTTACAAGAACTGATCTCACTCCTCAACGATGACATCCTGTTAATACTACAATTGCCTAAACTGAACAAAGCGACTGAAAAACAAACATGGTTTATCCAAGCTAATCAGTATGAACCGGAAGCCGTACTCGTGCATTGCCAAACCCCAACCATTGAGCAATTGCCTCGTTGGATCGCGTTGCGTGCGAAAAGTATGGGACTACAGATTGAAGAGCAAGCAATCCAACTTCTTTGTTATAGCCATGAAAATAACTTATTAGCCTTAAAACAAAGTTTGCAGCTCCTTGCTTTACTCTATCCTGACAACAAAATCAGTTATGCACGAGTACAATCCACTATTGCTCAGACCTCAGTGTTCACACCATTTCAATGGGTCGATGCGCTGTTAGAAGGTAAAAGTAAACGCGCCCAACGTATTTTAGAAGGGTTAAAAGCAGAGGAAATGGAGCCCATTATTTTATTGCGGACGTTACAACGAGATTTGCTCACCTTATTAGGATTGGCGAAGCCATCACATCCTGTCACCCTTGCCACGCCCCTCCCTGCTCATCAACTGCGTGAACAATTTGATCAATTAAAAGTGTGGCAAAATCGACGCCCTTTCTTTACTCAAGCCTTTAAACGCTTGAATTACAAACAGCTTTATTTGATTATTCAAGCGCTAGCAGAGATCGAACGTTTAGCGAAACACACATTTAGCCAAGATATTTGGGATCGTTTAGCCGAACTTTCTGCTTTCATTTGTTTACCAGATGATCCCAATCACCTACTATCTCTACCAACTTTCTCTCGTTGATAAGCTAAATCAGCCTATTCTTACTCTCGCATCGGCATATTTTGTTTTTTACATTGTTTAATTATCCGTTATAATGCCTTGCCTTTAGGCGATTTTTTATACATAAAACACGTTATTAAGGACTTACTATGAAAAAATTAGTTGCAATCATGACCTTCTCTGCGTTTTCTGTGACAGTTTCCGCAGCAGAACTTGCACCAGCTTGTGAAAAATATTTCGCTGATTACGAGACTTTTCTTAAAAATGTCCCTGCAGAACAAGCGACTATGATCAAACAACAGTATGACAGCGCCAAACAACAGTTCTTAGCCTTACCGAAAGACATGCAAGAACAAACCTGTAATCAGGCTGCTGAGCAATTGAAACAAATGCAAAGCATGATGGGTAAAAAATAATTACTCAACGCAAACACAAAACCCCTGTATTAACAGGGGTTTTGTTGATATAAGACAACCTATTACTAACGATTCTCGGCCAGTAACCGTTGGATTAATTTTACATTCGCAGGTGGAAATTGCCCGGCATCCAGTTCGTTTTGTGCGACCCAAAATCCAGCTTGTCCTTCACGACCAAAAGGTTCACCAACCCATTCATCAACGAGATAGAAATAAAAAGAAATCATTTTAGTTGGATATTCAAACTGAAAACGCTCATAAAGTGTCGCATTTAAAATATGTATGCCAATTTCCTCTTCTAACTCACGTCTTAACGCTTGTTCCGGACTTTCGCCATCGTCCACTTTTCCACCGGGAAACTCCAATGCTTGGGCAAAATCTTGCCCTTCTAAACGCTGCGTAACATAAATCTGACCAAACTCATTACGAATAATGCCTGCTGCAACGTGAACTAAAGGTTTTGTCATGATGTATCCTTAAAAAAAGTGCGGTCAGTTTTAAAAATTTTTTAAAAACATACCGCACTTTTATATCTACTTAAATCATCTTATACACAAGATTAATATTTAGCTTTACTGCCATGGCAATGTTTATATTTCTTGCCAGACCCACAAGGACATGGCTCATTTCGTCCCACACGACGTGTGCTCTCTTCGCCACTGTCTTCATCTGCATTATATTGCATACTGGCCGTTTCGCGTTTTGCCATCTCTTGACGCTGACGCTCCGCTTGTTCAACTTCTTCTTGTGTACGTACTTGTACACGACTTAACGTCGTCACAACACTCAACTTCAAGGCATCAAGCATATCCGTAAACATTTGGAAACATTCTTTTTTGTATTCCTGTTTTGGATCTTTTTGTGCATAACCACGCAAATGGATACCACGACGTAAATGATCCATTGCTGATAAATGTTCTTTCCACAATTCATCAAGAGTTTGTAACATCACGCCTTTTTCAAAGCTACGCATGGTTTGTTCACCCACAATGCTTTCTTTTTGCTTGTATTCCTCAATCGCTGCATCTAATACACGCTGACGTAATGCATCTTCATCAAAATGATTATCTTCTTCTAACCATTTTTCAAGCGGTAAATCTAAGGCAAAGTCATGTTTCAAACGTTGCTCTAGTGCAGGTACATCCCACATTTCTTCTAAAGATTGTGGTGGAATATATTGATCAATCACTTGATTAAAGACATCCGCGCGAATCACATCAATCGTGTCAGAAATATCCTCATTATCTAACAACGTATTACGTTGTGCATAAATAGCATGACGTTGGTCATTAGCAACATCATCAAACTCAAGTAAGTTTTTACGACCATCAAAGTTATGCGCTTCCACTTTAGCTTGTGCGGAGGCAATCACTTTGGTCAACATTTTTGACTCCATCGCTTCGCCTGCAGTGCTAAAGGCCTTGCGCATTAAGTTTAACTTACCTTCATTTAGATAAATACGCATCAGCGCGTCATCTAACGATAAATAGAAACGTGAAGATCCTGGGTCACCTTGACGACCAGAACGACCGCGCAACTGATTATCAATACGACGTGACTCATGACGTTCCGTTCCAATAATATGCAATCCCCCCGCGGCTTTCACGATCTCATGACGCGCTTTCCAAGCAGTATGAATTGCCTCAATTTGTGATTCTGTCGGATTGTCCAACTTCGCAATTTCGGCTTTCCAGTTACCACCTAGTACAATATCTGTACCACGACCTGCCATATTGGTGGCAATCGTCACCGTACCTGGATACCCGGCGTTTGCCACGATTTCGGCTTCCTGTGCGTGGAATTTCGCATTTAGCACATTGTGTTTAATGCCGGCTTTTTTCAATGCATGAGAGAGTAATTCTGATTTTTCAATGGAGATTGTCCCGACTAACACCGGTTGATTACGTGCCACACAATCTTTGATGTCCTCAATAATCGCATTAAATTTATACTCTTCATTCTCGAACATGACGTCAGTACGATCATCACGAATCATCGGACGATTGGTTGGCACGACAATAGTTTCTAACCCATAAATTTGTTGGAACTCAAAGGCTTCAGTGTCCGCAGTACCGGTCATCCCTGCTAGTTTTTCATACAAGCGGAAATAGTTTTGGTAGGTGATTGAGGCAACAGTCTGGTTCTCGCTTTGAATGCGCACACCTTCTTTGGCTTCAATCGCTTGGTGTAAGCCGTCTGACCAACGACGACCCGCCATAGTACGACCAGTGTGCTCGTCAACAATCACGATTTCACCGTCTTTCACGATGTAATCCACATCACGCTCAAATAAAGTATGGGCACGTAATGCCGCGTACACATGATGCAACAAGGAAATTTTTGACGGCGAATACAAAGATTCCTCCGCACTCATTAACCCTTGTTCAGTCAGCCATTGTTCGACTTTCTCTTGACCTCGCTCAGTTAAATGCGCTTGCTTGGTTTTTAAGTCTAAAGTGAAGTCTCCTTCACCTTGATATTCTTCTGAGTCTTCTTTATCTTGTTTGATTAAATTCGGAATCAATTTATCAACCGTCATATACAATTCTGAGCTGTCTTCAGCTTGCCCTGAAATAATCAACGGCGTTCTGGCTTCATCAATTAAAATAGAATCCACCTCATCCACTAACGCATAATGTAAATAACGTTGAAAACGTTCTTGTGCAGTATGGGCTAAATTATCACGTAAATAATCAAAACCTAATTCACTATTAGTTGCATATGTTACATCTGCCGCATAAGCTTCACGTTTTTGCTCTGGTGATAAACCAGGAACATTCACGCCCACCGTCATACCTAAAAATTCAAAAAGTGGGCGATTCGTTTCCGCATCTCGACGAGCTAAATAGTCATTCACCGTCACAACATGCACACCTTTCCCCGTTAGCGCATTTAAATAGCAAGGTAAGGTCGCGGTTAATGTTTTCCCTTCCCCTGTACGCATCTCCGCAATACAACGGTTAGTCAGTACCATTCCCCCCAACAATTGCACATCAAAATGACGCATGCCTAATACACGTTTGCTTGCTTCACGCACTGTGGCAAATGCTTCAGGTAAAAGTTGCTCTAATGTTTCGCCCTGTGCTAAACGTGCTTTAAAGGCATCAGTCTTCGCTTTTAAATCATCATCGCTTAAGGCTTCAAACTCAGGCTCTAACTGATTAATCTTAATAACAATTTTATTCAATCGACGTAAAATCCGATCATTACGGCTGCCAAAAATTTTGGTGAGAATACTTCTAAACATAATTTTTTTCTTTCTTATAAAATGAATAACGGATCTGCTTTGCCGTTCAATACAAAACAGAGTAAATAAGTCAACGAGTTAAGTTAGACGCTAATCGGACCCGCACGAATAGGTGGCAGTGAATAAGTAAGGATTGACGCAAAAAATGCCTGATTTTGCCTCACATAAGGCTTATTTTGAGGTGGAACAATCAGATGATATGACTGTTGTTGAACATGTTGCGCAATCGCAATCGTATGTGAAATCTGCTGTTGAATCAGCTGAGATGAACGATGATTCTCATGAGGTAAGCCTGTTGGTGTGCTCAATTCTTGTGACTGCGGTAATGCAAAAATCGCAATCATACTCAAGAGTAATCGCGACCAAAAATTATGCTTACCTTTCGTTAGAACCATCATCTCGCCTACTGTAAAAAAATCTCTCGTATTGTAGCGGAAATTCGCTACAATGTCATAAATATTGAGGTAAAAAGTGAGAAAACAAGCCCATGCGATATGAAAAACCGGTTAACGTTATCGAGCTGTTAGAAAACTCCAGTTTAGCGAAGATCATGAAAAAAGGTCTGTTTTTAAATGCCTTAAATTTGCATTTACAACAACGTATTCCTCAACAATATCAAGGCTTGTATAACGTCGCGAATTTAGAACAGGATACGCTTTATTTAGATGTTGCCAATGCCAGTGTACGACAAGCTTTATTGTTTGAACAAAAAACGATATTAGCACGCATTCATCAAGACTATCCTGAAGTGAAAAAAATAAAATTCACTATCACGCCTAATCTCTTTTGTTAACGTCTCTTTTCACATCAAAGCCAGCACAAAGCGATCGTCTTCTTGATTACTTAGCAAGAGGTGTCCCTTTGAATACTGCAATTAATTCTGCCACTTTAATCCGGCGTGCTGATTGATGACTAATTGAACGCTGTACTTTCAGAGCTTTAATTTTAGCATTCTGGTAAATCTGTCGCGTAAACGGCGTATCATGATTCGAAATTACTACCGAAATCTGGCGCTCTTCGGCTGTTTTTCGAGCTAACTCAGCAAGCATTTGTTGGTGCAGTGAAGAGAATTCATTGCCAGCGTAACTGGTAAAATTACTGTCCTGAATTAATGGTGCATAAGGTGGATCACAATAAATAATCGATTTTTCATCAGCCAAAGAAAAGGTTTGTTGGAAATCCGCACAAATAAACTCTGCATTTTGTGCTTTTTCCGCAAAATAACGGAGCTCATTTTCTGGAAAGTAATGTCTTTTATACGTACCAAACGGCACATTAAATTCATTTTTAGAATTGTAGCGACAAAGTCCATTAAAACCAAAACGATTCAAGTATAAAAAAATCACTGATCGTTCAAATGGATCTTTGGAAAGATTAAACTGTGTACGCTTTGCATAATAAAACGTACTGGTATTGGCTTCAGGGTGGAAGAAAAGTGGCTTGCTCGCATTAATATAATGCTCAACGTCGTTTTTGACAAAGTTAAACAAGTTAATCAAGTCTGGATTAATATCCGCCAAAATATAACGTTCAAAATTAGTATTCAAAAAGACCGCACCCGCTCCAACAAAGGGCTCAATTAAGCATTGATTCGTTTTGGGCAACAGTTTATTGATTTCATCAGATAGGCGAAATTTACCACCTGCCCACTTCAAAAAGGGGCGGTGTTTAATAGGGATTAATTTTGCTTTTTTCTTACCAACAATAGCGGGGCGCTTAACCGGGCATTTTCGACGAGGTGGCATGAATCAATTAACCTGCGTACAACAACGAATAGCATCTAGCACTAACGCTGGATCAGTATCTGTTGCGACATAAGCCTGACCTAAAGACGCTAATAAGACGAGACGCAATTTTCCAGCGAGCACTTTTTTATCGCGTAGCATATGTGGTAAATAATCTTCAGGTTGCATAGTATCTGGTGAGACTGTCGGTAAGTTGGCTCGAGCTAGCAATCTTTCAAGACGTGCCACATCAGTCTTCGTCAAATTCCCCAGTTTTTCTGAAAGTACCGCAGCCATTAGCATCCCAACCGCCACTGCTTCACCGTGTAACCAATGCCCATACCCTAAGTGGGTTTCAATCGCATGACCAAATGTATGCCCTAAATTTAATAAAGCGCGATCGCCTTTTTCCGTTTCATCGCGCGCGACAACATCTGCCTTAATTTGACAACAGCGTGCAATACAGGTTTGTAAATTGTCTGGATCTCGTGCCACTAGACTATCAATATTTTGTTCCAACCAAGTAAAGAACGGCAGATCTAAAATCGCGCCATACTTAATCACTTCAGCTAAGCCTGCATTGATTTCTCGTTTTGGTAAACTGTTTAAGGTTAATGTATCGATGATCACCGTACAAGGTTGATAGAACGCACCGATCATATTTTTACCAAGCGCATGATTGACCGCGGTTTTTCCCCCTACGGACGAATCAACTTGCGCTAATAAGGTCGTTGGAATTTGAATAAAACGCACACCTCGTTGATAACTCGCCGCCGCATAACCTGCAACATCGCCGATCACACCACCACCGAGAGCAATAATCGTCGTATCTCTGCCATGATTTCCTTGCAACAGTGCTGTAAAAATAAGATTTAACGAGTCTAGTGTTTTATATTGTTCACCATCTGATAAGAATACATGTTCAACCAAACAGCCTTTTTTCACCAAGGTGTCTGTCACTTGAGAAAGATAATGTTGTGCAATCGTTGGGTTCGTCACAATCATGACTTTGTCGCCAGATTTTAAAGGATAGCATTTTTCATTCGAAAGTAATCCCGAACCAATATAAATTGGATAACGGCGCTCTTTTAACTCAACATTTACACACAACATGCTTTACCCTACTTATCTAACCGTGAAGATTATCAATTAAATCGACAATTTGCGTTGCCATTACCTTAGCGCTTTGTTCATCAGTAGGTAAGGTGATATCGGCAATTTCTTCATACAAAGGATTACGAATTTTTGCTAAATCCTCAAGGACTTGACGGGGATCCTCAACCTCTTGCAAAAGAGGGCGTTTTTTATCACGCTGGGTACGCTGATATTGTTTCTCTACCGTCGTTTCTAAATAAATCACGATACCCCGTGCTGATAAGTGATTACGATTTTCTTTCGATAACACCGCGCCACCACCTGTAGATAACACGATCCCTTGTCTTTGTGTTAATTCATTAATAATGCGTTCTTCACGCTTACGAAAACCGTCTTCACCTTCAACATCAAAAATCCAACTAATATCAGCACCCGCTCGTTGTTCAATTTCATTATCCGAATCCACAAAGTCCATACTTAATAGCTGTGCTAATTGGCGGCCAATCGTACTTTTACCCGCGCCCATTGGTCCAATTAAGAAAATATTACGCTTTTCTGCCATCTCTAATTTTTCTTCTTTTCATTAATACATTGATAATTATGATCTTTTACAAAATAGAGAAGCGACCCTTATCGGCCGCAGAAAGATCACCCAAAAAATAATTGAGATTATCGCAATAAATTGCCCCCTTTTTCAACCTCAATGCTTATTTATTTCTGATATTTACTTAATGTGAACAAAAGTCACCTCGATTTTGCAGATTTTTTAACTCTTGTTGTTTTTTGTTCAGGCGAACCTTGGCTAGGTTTGATAATATGAGGAGTGACAAAAATCACTAATTCCCGCTTTTGATGACGTTCAGTTTTCTGGCTAAACACATGTTTAAGCAAAGGCAAATCCCCTAGTAGTGGTACTTTATTGACTCCCTTTGTCATCGTATCATGAAACACCCCACCTAAAACGATGGTTTCACCATCTTGAGCGACGACTTGAGTATTGATTTCCTGTTTATCGATCGAAACAATTTCGCCTTTATCATACACTACCGGTGCACCTAATGTATTTTGTGTAATCAATAAATCTAATAAAATCGAGTTGTCTTTTGAGATATGCGGTGTCACATCTAAACCCAATACAGCTTCTCGAAATTCCACCGATTCGCTTTTATCTTTTCCCCGTTTCATCACATAAGGAATTTCCGTCCCTTGTTTGATACTGGCACTTTTTTTATTCGTTGTTAATAAACGAGGACTCGCAATAATCTCAATATGCTTTTCTCGCTCCAAGGCAGTTAATTCCAAGTCTAATAATCGACCATTTATTTTCGCCAACTGTAAGGCGATGGAACCAACAGGTGCACTATTGGTCGAGAAATTCACATTTAATTGGTTTTCTATATTCGAAAAGCCGTTCGCGGCTAAACTCCCTGCAATAGTATGTGCCTGTTCTGTTGCTTGAAATAGCCCCCATCTTACACCAAGTTCCTGCAAACTTTCGTCTGTCATCGTCACAATCCTAGCTTCGATCGCAATTTGTTCAATGGGTTTATCCATTTCTGCTACTAATGCTTTAATACGCTGTATTGATTGCGGTTCATCCTGAATCAGCAGTAAATTAGTCCGCTCATCAAAACTCAAACTCCCCCCGACAGAAAGTAAACTTCCCTGCCCTGAAGTTAAAGATTTCACCACCTCTGCAGCTTTGGCAAAATGCAATTTTATTGAAGATGTCATCAATGACGTAGGATGATGAGTATCGTTTGCTGCAACACCTGAAGGGGAAGTTAAATAATAGGATTTTCCTTCTTGATGTAACTCAAGTTGTTTCATTCTTGCAATCGACTGTAAACATTTCTCAAAGGTTGTCTTTTTCATCTGTAATGATAATGTGCCCTCTAAATGATCATCGATTAACAAATCCTGATGTTGTTGCAATGCTAAATACTGTAACATTTCGACTAAAGGCGCTTGTTTTAAACGTAAATAAAAATGTTCTGCGTCTTGTGCTTGACTACTTCCAACATAAGCAACCCCACATAAAAAGTACACAAAAGATATTTTTCTGAATGCTCGCCACATAATCTTTCCTTAAAATTTGAGTGATAGTATCCCTTCATCCGTGCAAGTTTGCTTATTCTTCCAATAAGATAACTC
Organism: Pasteurella multocida; assembly: GCF_900187275.1. Taxonomy (NCBI): domain Bacteria; kingdom Pseudomonadati; phylum Pseudomonadota; class Gammaproteobacteria; order Pasteurellales; family Pasteurellaceae; genus Pasteurella; species Pasteurella multocida. The sequence continues at coordinate 2,209,719 of NZ_LT906458.1, read as the reverse complement.
AACGCCAAATTGACTTATCTGTTTGACTTTCAAGGCTTCGGCGGTTAAAAACTGTCCTACAGTAACCATTTCGATCTGGGCTTTATCATCCATAAAGAAGGCTTGCCATGCATTGTTTTGTTGTAACACACCAATTAACTTCAATGCCGACAAAGGATATTGCGCAAAGACTGTCGTCGCCACGGTATGACAAACTGAAGCCTTAGACGCATGCTGCTCTCTTTTATTTTTATCAAAAGGATCAGCGCAGACCGTGAAGCTAAGTCCACATAAAAGAAAGATGATCTTGATGTTCATCGTTAACTATCCTGTTTTAACTGTAATTGAAAGGAAACCTCAGTTTGAATTGTGCTTTCTTCACCCTCTTCATTTTTCATGATTTGTAATGAAAGTAAGAATAATTGTGGATATTGTGTTAACAATTGCGTGAAAAAAGCCTGACATTGTTCAAAATCACTCTTAAAATGCAACACTAACTGAGGAAAGGGTTGAAATGTCCATTGAGTCGCTTGCTCAGGTAAATGAGCAAGTTGGACTTCAAGAAATTGATTAATTTCTGTAAGTCGATGTGCAACATCGAGGGGCATTAGCTGGCGCAGATTATTTCGCTCTAAACTGGCTAAAATGTGTTTTTGATGTTGCAATGCCTGCTTTTGCGCCTTCTCTTCTAACACGAATTGATTTAACGTTTGTCGTACTTGCCAATAATTTGAAAGCGGAAACATCAGCAATAGACCGAACACCACAAAAAATAACCCTATTTGTTGAAAAAGCGAAAACCTAAACCAACGATCTAATTTTGCCTGTAATACTTTACTCAACATCATTGCGCCTTTTTTATCGTTAATACTATTTCAAAAACAATATGCTCTAATTCTGACTTCATTTCCGCTAATACCACGTTTGTAAAAAGAGGTTGTGCTAAGAAATATTGGTGTACTTGCTCAAACTCTTGCTGTTTTTCAACTTGCCCTCGTACGGTCAAAACCTCGTTATCTAAATGTAGGTAAGTCAATTCACCTTTACCTAAGGGGAGGACTGATAAACAGGCTAATAAAGCTAAAAAGTCAGTCGGTGCTAACCATACCGTATCAGATAAAACAATCTGCTGTTTTAAACGTTGAATCTGTTGACTCACTGTCTGTTGCTCAGTATGCATTTGTGCTTGGATGTTTTGCTGTATTGAAATCTGCTGCTTGAATAACGCGGTTTGCTCAAAACAATAAAAATAACCAAAACTACTCAACAAAATGAGTATTGCGAATTGTGCGCTAGCTGTCTTGATACGCTGTTTTGTTCTTTTTTCTCGCCAAGGCAACAAATTAATTGTGTGTTTCATGTGTTTGTTTTCACTCCATGTAATAAATCTCAACCTGAATTAATCACTTTTTCCATGCCATAAAGCATTCCCTAGTGCGATTAAAGGGACTTCTGTTTGTAACATCGTCCAGTCTGTTGGAAGTAGCGCGCTTATTCTTTCTGTTTGATACACAACTACAGACTCGATCTCTGTCGGATAGCGTTGGCAAAATTGTGTATAAGTGCTATTCAAATCTGCCATCGCCTGTTGTATATACACGACTTGATGTTCTCTTTTTTGCATTGCGATACAACCTTGTGTATCTTGATACAGTAGTAATGTTTTTGAATAGTTTGCATCTGGTAATAGAAATTGAAACGCACGCAATAAGGCATACACAACGTTATCCAACACACGGACATCCACATGAGATAAAGGGGCTAAATACTGTTCAGCGATACTACGTTGCAAAGCAAAAACTGTGAGTCTAAAGCCTTGTTGTCGTTGTTCTGCGCAATAATCAAACCATAGCTGAGATAAAGTAATTGGTAATTCTTGCGTTAACAATAAACTACATTGTGCTTCACATTCGCTTTCCGAGAGAGGATGAGGAAATAAAATTGTTTTGCTCCAAATCTGGTGGGGTGAGATCGCTGCTACAAAATAGTGTTTTCGTCGCTGAAGTTTATGCTGAGCTAAATTCGCTCTAACGCATTGATCAAGCGTGGAAAGGTGAGGAAGCGCACAAAATAAGACGTGCGGTTGACGTTGCTCATCTAACCAAACCAACTCGAGTTTTTCTTGTGTTTGCCATAGACCAATTTGAATAAAACCTGATGATAATTTAATCATTTTTCTGTACTTCTTTACTGAGTATTTACATTTTTACTGCACTTTTAGCTTTGGATTTAGTCTTGTTGTCTTTATACTGTGTACAATTTTTTCGAGTTTTGAATAAACAAACATTAAACTAAAGAGAATTTCCCGATGCGGATCGCAAAACTAATACTCAGTACCCTGCTCACGCTCATCGTACTAGGCTGTCTCGCGCTAGGTGCGATCTATGTTTATTTAAAGGCGGACTTACCGGATGTAGAAAGCCTAAAAACAGTCGAATTACAACAGCCAATGCAAATTTATACGGCTGATGGCAAACTGATTGGCGAAGTGGGAGAACAACGTCGGATTCCAGTGCCACTGGATAAAATTCCAAAACAACTGATTCATGCTGTTTTAGCAACAGAAGATAACCGTTTCTATGAACATCATGGGCTCGATCCTATTGGCATTGCGCGTGCCATTATGGTCGCGGTTACGAAGAAAGGCGTTTCACAAGGCGCCAGTACAATTACTCAACAATTAGCACGAAATTTTTTCTTAACCCCTGAAAAATCGCTTGAACGCAAAGCTAAAGAAGCCGTTTTAGCCATTGATATCGAAAATACACTAAGTAAAAATGAGATTTTAGAACTCTATCTGAACAAAATTTATTTAGGCTATCGTTCTTATGGCGTTGCCGCTGCCGCCAAAACCTATTTTGGCAAAGAGCTCGATCAACTAAGCTTGTCCGAAATTGCGATTATCGCTGGCTTACCTAAAGCACCTTCCACAATGAACCCGATTTATTCATTAAAACGGGCGCAAGAACGCCGTAATATTGTCTTAGGACGGATGTTAACCACTAAATACATCACACAAGAAGAATATGACGCGGCAATCAAAGAACCTATCGTCGCGCGCTACCATGGTGCACAAATTGATTTCCGTGCAGACTATGTCACTGAAATGGCACGTCAAGAAATGGTCAGACGTTTTGGTGAAGAAAAAGCCTACACTAGCGGTTTTAAAGTTTATACTACGGTGCTTTCGAAAGATCAGGCTGAAGCGCAAAAAGCCTTACGTAATAACTTAATTGATTACGATATGCGCCATGGTTATCGTGGCGGTGCGCCACTTTGGCAAAAAGACGAAGTGGTGTGGGACAATGATCGTATCATAGGTTTCTTAAAAAAATTACCACATTCTGAACCGCTCTTACCGGCTGCCGTCATGAATATCAGCAAAACCGGAGCAGAACTTCTTCTAGCCTCAGGTGAACGCATGACCTTATCACACAATGCTATGCGTTGGGCGGGTAAAAAAACACCAAAAGTAGGCGAACAAATTTGGATTCGTCAAAAAGAGAAAGGGGAATGGATTCTGGCTCAAGTGCCGGAAGTCAACTCTGCCTTGGTATCCTTAAATAGTGATAATGGTGCAATTGAAGCCTTAGTTGGTGGATTTAGTTTCGAACAAAGCAAATTTAACCGTGCTACACAATCTTTAGTCCAAGTGGGCTCTTCAATTAAACCGTTTATTTATGCGGCCGCATTAGAAAAAGGGTTAACACTTTCAAGCGTCTTACAAGACTCGCCTCTTGTCATACAAAAAGCAGGACAAAAACCTTGGCAGCCAAAAAACTCACCAAATCGATTTGATGGACCAATGCGCTTGCGGGTTGGCTTAGGATTATCAAAAAATATGATTGCGATTCGTGCGATGCAAATGGCGGGCATTGATTTTACAGCAGAATTCTTACAACGCTTTGGTTTTAAACGCGATCAATACTTAGCCAGTGAAGCTCTTGCCTTAGGTGCGGCCTCTTTTACTCCACTTGAAATGGCAAGAGGCTACGCGGTCTTTGACAATGGCGGTTTCTTAGTTGATCCCTTTATTATTAATCGTATTTTAGACAATACGGGCAAAGAGATTTTCTTAGCCAATCCGAAAATTGCCTGTATTAGCTGTCATGATATTCCTGTGCTCTATGGTGAAACTGAAAAACTGGATGCATTTAAAAACTACGACTTAAGCTTAACAGAGAATTTCGATACCAATATCAATGGGGAAGAAGAAAACGATGTCGGTGATTTGATCCCTGACTTGCCAGAACTTCAACCAACGGCACAAACACAATTAGATGAAAATAATCTTAGCTTTATGGCTGCGGCTAAAACAGATAATGCTGAAACCCAATATGCACCGCGCGTGATTAGCGGTGAATTGGCCTTTTTAGTTCGCAGTGCTTTAACCTCCGCTATTTATGGCGAGCCGGGTAAAAGCTGGGTGGGGACTAGCTGGCGCTTATCTAAAGCCTTTAAACGTCAAGATATCGGAGGAAAAACCGGTACTACGAATAATTCGAAAGTTGCTTGGTACGCTGGCTTTGGCGCACATTTAACCACCGCTGTGTATGTTGGCTTCGACGACAATAAGCGTAATTTAGGGCGCGGCGAAGCAGGGGCAAAAACGGCTTTACCTGCGTGGCAAGCCTATATGCAAGTAAGCTTAGAAAATATTCCAGAACGTAAATTGAGTCCACCACCCAATATTATTGAAAAACGCATTGATACGGGTTCTGGCTTACTCACGGAATCTGGTGGACGAATGGAATATTTTATCAATGGTACAGAACCTAAACGGAGTTATGTAGAAGAACAAGGCTACTACATCCCATCTGATGAGATAAACGAAAATTCCCCAATCCAAGAACGGGAAGAACTTTTCTAAAACAGACCGCACTTTTAAGACGCTATTTCACTCAAATAGCGTCTTGTGCAAACCACGCATTCAATAAACAGCTGACGCCTTCCACTAATTGTGTTTCGCTTAAATCGCCAAAGCCTAAAGAAAATAACCTACGCGCCGCACAATCTACGGGATACACTTTAACCCCCTTGTCATAAGCCAATTGTGTTAAGGTCTCTAAACTTCTTGACTCCGCAATAAGTTCAATCAGTAAATAAAATCCCGAATGTTCACCATAGTATCTTATTTGAGTTGCATAAGGTGCAAGCAAACTACACAGCAGTGCCATTTTTCGTCGATATATTTTACGCATACGATTAATGTGTTTTTCAAATTCACCTTGCTGCATAAAATAAGCCAAACGCTGCTGTTCAAAGCGAGAAACCGCACAATTAATAAACCCACAATGTTGTTGATATGCTGCCAGTAATGACGTGGGCAGTACCATAAACGAAACCCGCAAAGAAGGCATCAATAACTTCGAAAAAGAACCTAGATAAATCACACTGTCATTCTTATCTAAACTCTGTAACGCAGGGATTGGTTTACCTTGGTAACGAAATTCACTGTCATAATCATCTTCAATAATGTAACGCTGTGGCTGTGCTTTTGCCCAAGCTAGTAATTGTTGACGTTGTGTAATAGAAAGCACATGACCAAAGGGATACAAATGCGACGGCGTTACACACGCAATATTCACTGAACTTTGCGCTAAAAAATCAAGGTCAAGCTGTTGATCATCTGCATTCAGAGGCAACTTGATCACTTTCTGGTGGGCTAATGTTAATAGCTTTTCTAAAGTCTGATAACCATAAAATTCCATACCATAGTGCACAACAGGCGTTTGATAAAGGTGCGTAAACAACAACATCAGTTGCTGAATCGCGTTTTCCAAACCACCACAAATGATAATTTGATCAATATGACATTTCACACCGCGCGATGAAAAAAGGTAATCGCAAATCTGCTGTCTAAGGTGACTTTCCCCTTGTTTATCACCAAGACCTAATAAGCTTGAATGGCGTGCTTGGAATAACGCTTTACCCGCCTTACGCCAGTTTTTTAACGGAAAATGTTTACTATCAATATAGTGGGGATTAAAGTCAAAGGCTATCGTACTATGGCGAAGTGCTACAGTATGGGGTTGTGTTTGCTTTGGTGCTGAAAAAAACAAAGAAGGTTGAAAGCACACAAAAAAACCACGTCGTGCAATGGATTCAATATAACCTTCTGCGAGTAGCTGCGCATAGGCAGCTTCCACGGTATTTTGACTGATCTGCAAATAATCACATAAGGCTCTTTTTGAAGGTAATTGCTCTCCAAATGCAAGCTGCTGTGTATAAATTAAATCACGGAGCTGTTGATAAAGTTGTAAATACAAGGGCTCTTTTTTCCCCTTATCAAGCTGATAATTCAATTTACGCATCACTCTGACCTCATTAAATTTCTCTTTTTTGACACTTTTAATCATACCTAAATAAGCGCAAAAATAGCAGCAGTTTATACACAACAATACATGATAAAAGGAGACAAAATATGAATACGATTTTAGGTTCTGATACCGTCAAAAGAGGTATGGCACAAATGCAAAAAGGCGGTGTGATTATGGATGTGGTGAATGCCGAACAAGCACGCATTGCCGAAGCGGCTGGTGCGGTTGCTGTCATGGCGTTAGAGCGAGTGCCTTCTGATATTCGTGCGGCGGGCGGTGTCGCACGCATGGCAAATCCGAAAATTGTCAAAGAGGTGATGAATGCGGTATCAATTCCAGTCATGGCGAAAGCTCGAATTGGGCATATCACCGAAGCCCGCGTGTTAGAGGCAATGGGTGTCGATTACATTGACGAGAGCGAAGTATTAACTCCTGCTGACGATGAATTTCATCTGTTAAAACGTGAATTTACTGTGCCGTTCGTGTGTGGTTGCCGTGATTTAGGCGAAGCATTACGCCGTATCGGTGAAGGTGCCTCAATGTTGCGCACCAAAGGTGAACCGGGCACAGGTAATATTGTGGAAGCGGTACGTCATATACGTAAAGTCAATGCACAAATCCGCAAAGTCGTCGCCATGAACCATGATGAGCTCATGACCGAGGCCAAAAATCTTAGCGCACCCTTTGAATTACTATTACAAATCAAAGCATTAGGTAAATTACCGGTAGTAAATTTTGCCGCAGGTGGAGTGGCAACACCAGCCGATGCGGCTTTGATGATGGAATTAGGTGCTGATGGCGTCTTTGTTGGTTCAGGAATTTTTAAATCTGAACATCCTGAAAAATTCGCCAAAGCCATTGTACAGGCGACCACTCATTATCAAGATTATGATTTGATCGCCCGTTTATCGGGAGAATTAGGCGAACCGATGAAAGGCATTGAGATTTCCCGCCTGCAACAACATGAAAGAATGCAAGAGCGTGGCTGGTAAGTATGAAAGACTATTCACATTTACACATTGGCGTGTTAGCTCTGCAGGGAGCAGTAAGCGAACATTTGCGCCAAATTGAACAACTTGGTGCCAACGCCAGTGCAATCAAAACTGTCTCAGAGTTGACCGCACTTGATGGTTTAGTGCTCCCGGGCGGTGAAAGCACGACCATTGGCAGATTAATGCATCAATATGGGTTTATTGAGGCAATTCAAGATGTTGCCAAACAAGGTAAAGGTATTTTCGGCACCTGTGCCGGCATGATTTTACTCGCAAAGCAATTAGAAAATGATCCTACGGTGCATTTAGGTTTAATGGACATCTGTGTGCAACGCAACGCCTTTGGGCGACAAGTGGATAGCTTTCAAACCGCCCTTGAAATTGAAGGCTTTGCTACAACGTTTCCTGCGGTTTTTATCCGAGCACCACATATTGCTCAAATCAATCATGAAAAAGTGCAATGTCTAGCGACTTTTCAGGGGCATGTTGTCCTCGCGAAACAACAAAATTTGTTGGCTTGTGCCTTTCACCCAGAACTGACGACAGATCTGCGCGTCATGCAACACTTTTTAGAAATGTGTTAGTCTATTTGAGGATGTGAGCACTCGCACATCCTCTTTTAAAAAATCTCATAATTTGACCGCACTTTTTCATCTCATCTTGCATGTTTCACAACTTTAATAGCGCTTCATGAAAAAATCTTTATAATACCGATTTACTTACTTGTATTTGAAAGGCGCTATTATGCTGAGTTATCGTCACAGTTTCCATGCGGGCAACCATGCTGATGTGTTAAAACACCTTGTTTTAATGCTAATTATCGAAAATCTTCAACAAAAAGAAAAAGGCTTTTACTATTTAGATACTCATGCCGGCGTTGGACGCTATCGTTTATTTAGTGAAGAGGCGGAAAAAACCGCAGAATTTGAACAAGGCATTGCTCGCCTTTGGCAACGCGATGATCTACCTGAGGAAGTGGCTCGCTATATCAAATTAATTAAACAAGTCAATTATGGCGGCAAAGCATTACGTTATTACGCGGGTTCTCCGCTGATTGCGGCTAAGATGTTACGCCCACAAGATCGTGCTTTACTCACAGAGTTGCACCCTAGCGATTACCCACTCTTACGGAATAATTTTAAAGAATTTGACAATGTCACCACGAAACGCGATAACGGTTTTCAACAACTGAAAGCGACCTTACCTCCCAAAGAGCGACGTGGCTTGGTGCTTATCGATCCCCCTTATGAATTGAAAGAGGATTATGACTTGGTGGTCAATGCGATTGAAGAAGGCTACAAACGTTTTGCCACTGGCATTTATGCCATTTGGTACCCTGTGGTGCTACGTCAACAAACAAAACGTATCCTTAAAGGATTAGAAAAGACTGGGATCCGTAAGATCTTACAAATTGAACTTGCCGTACGTCCTGACAGTGACCAACGTGGCATGACGGCAAGTGGAATGATTGTTATTAATCCACCTTGGACATTAACACAGCAAATGCAAAACATCTTACCTTATTTAACTGATGTCCTGGTTCCAGAAGGAACGGGAAGCTGGACAGTAAAATGGATTACCCCAGAGTAAAATAAAAGCGACAACATAAAACGTGTATTTGATAGGTAGCGTTGGAAAAGAGTACAGATTTTTATCATCCTCCCCTGAATGAAAAGGAACAAGACAATGACAAAACATTATGATTATCTGGCGATTGGTGGCGGCAGTGGCGGAATTGCTTCTATTAACCGTGCAGCAAGCTACGGCAAGAAATGTGCCATTATTGAAGCAAAAGCGTTAGGGGGCACCTGTGTGAATGTCGGGTGTGTACCAAAAAAAGTCATGTGGTATGGCGCACAAATTGCCGAAGCCATTCATCAGTATGCGCCAGATTATGGTTTTGATCTGCAAGTGAATAAATTTGATTTCGCCAAACTGGTAGAAAGTCGTCAAGCCTATATTAGCCGCATTCACACCTCTTATCACAACGTGTTAGCCAAAAATAATGTGGATGTTATTCAAGGCTTTGCAAAATTTGTGAATGCCAATACCGTTGAAGTCAATGGTGAACACATTACCGCCGATCATATTCTGATTGCCACTGGTGGACGCCCAAGTCGTCCTGCCATTCCTGGCGCAGAATATGGCATTGATTCAGATGGCGTCTTTGCCTTATCCGAATTACCAAAACGTGTTGCAGTAGTCGGTGCCGGCTACATTGCGGTTGAACTTGCCGGTGTGATGAATAGCTTTGGTGTAAAAACCCATTTATTTGTGCGTCAACACGCCCCATTGCGTCACTTCGATCCCTTAATCGTAGATACCCTATTAGAAGTGATTCAACAAGATGGCATTCAATTACATACTCAAGCGATCCCCCAAGAAGTAGTGAAAAATGCGGATGGTTCACTCACGATTAAACTCGAAGATGGACGTAGCCAAGAGGTGGATTGTTTGATCTGGGCAATAGGTCGCCATCCAGCTACCGATACCATTAACCTTGAAGCAAGCGGAGTGGAAACCAACGCACGTGGTTTTGTTAAAGTGGATAAATACCAAAACACCAATGTGGAAGGTATCTATGCGGTGGGTGACATTATTGAAGGGGGAATTGAACTCACTCCAGTTGCCGTGGCTGCTGGACGTCGTTTATCTGAGCGTTTATTTAACAACAAGCCCAATGAGCATTTAGATTACAATCTGGTGCCAACCGTAGTATTCAGCCACCCTCCTATCGGCACCATTGGTTTAACTGAACCCAAAGCGATTGAGCAATACGGTGAAGAAAATGTGAAAGTGTATAAATCCTCTTTCACGCCAATGTACAGTGCCGTGACGCAACGCCGTCAGCCTTGTCGCATGAAATTAGTTTGTGTCGGCAAAGAAGAGAAAATCGTCGGCTTACATGGTATCGGTTTTGGTGTCGATGAAATGATCCAAGGTTTTGCTGTGGCAATCAAAATGGGCGCCACTAAAGCAGATTTCGATAATACCGTGGCAATTCACCCAACAGGGTCAGAAGAATTTGTGACGATGCGTTAATCAGTGCACCAAAAGGCGGAGTGATTTTCCGCCTTTTCTCTGACAAAACTTCGTTAAAAATGACCGCACTTTTCAGCGTCAATACGCTTAAAGAGCAATCTTCTCTTTGTAATGTAAACGACAAACCGACAGATAACTGTCATTCCCACCGATTTGAATTTGCGCACCGTCACGTACAACCTCCCCTTTGTCATTTAAACGTAATACAAAGTTTGCTTTACGTCCGCAATAACAAATGGTTTTGAGCTCTTCTAATTGATCTGCCCACGCTAAAAGGTACTTACTTCCCTCGAACAATTCTGCTTGGAAATCTGTGCGTAAACCGTAACACAGCACAGGAATCTTTAATTTATCCACCACTTCGCTAAGCTGATACACTTGTGTTTTGGTTAAAAATTGCGCCTCATCGACTAAAATACAATGTAAAGGTTGTTGTTGAAGATGTTGTGCAATTTCAACAAAAAGATCACTTTCTTTATGAAACAGTTGTGCCTCTTGGCTAATCCCAATACGTGAGGTTACTTTTCCCACACCAAACCGATCATCAATGGCTGCCGTATAGACTAAGGTATTCATGTCGCGTTCTTGGTAGTTATAGGACGATTGTAATAAGGTGGTGGATTTCCCCGCATTCATCGTTGAATAATAAAAATAAAGTTTTGCCATCTTACTTTAATACCCATTTCCAAAAATAATAAAAAATAGCGCCTGTTAGAGGGGGTAAGGCTGCCAACATTAAAATACCAAAAGTGGTTCCACCACCGACCCAAGAACCCGCTAGCGTTAAATAATCAATTAATATGCCCGTTGGGAGCATAAACACCACTAAGGCAATTATCATTAACATTAAGACACAACCCACACCTGCTGCACGCATGGCTTTTATTTTTAGCTGTTCACTCATGGTGATTTCCTTGTTAAATATTAATCAATCGCAGAAAGCTCAGTCATCGCCCAACGCGGTTTTACCTGAATCGCAAGCGGTTGTGACTCCCCTTGTTTTAAACGTAAAAAACCAGTATAGGCAATCATGGCTCCATTATCGGTACAAAATTGTGGTTGTGGATAAAATACTTCCCCTTTTAACTGTTGCATTAACTGTGCTAAATCCTGACGAAGTTGCTTATTTGCGCTTACCCCCCCCGCAATCACGAGGCGGTTAAATCCCGTTTCCTTTAACGCACGGCGGCATTTAATCACTAAAGTTTCAACCACAGCTTGTTGGAAAGCATAGGCAATATCTGCTTTGGTTTGTTCGGTTAATTCCCCTTCTTCTTTTATCGCTTGCTGCAGTGTATTGGCAGCAAAGGTTTTTAAACCGGAGAAACTAAAATCCAAACCTGGACGATCCGTCATCGGACGTGGAAACTTAAAACGTTTAGGATCACCTTTTTCCGCCAAACGCGCCAACGCAGCACCACCCGGATAATCTAAGCCTAATAATTTCGCTGTTTTATCAAAGGCTTCGCCTGCCGCATCATCAATCGATTCACCCAGTAACTGATAACGTCCTACGCCATCGACACGGACTAATTGCGTGTGTCCCCCTGAGACTAATAACGCAACAAAAGGGAATGTTGGTGGATTATCTTCCAACATTGGTGCTAGCAAATGCCCTTCCATATGGTGTACACCAATAGCTGGCACATTCCAAGCATAAGCTAAAGAGCGTGCAATAGTGGATCCCACTAATAATGCACCGACTAAGCCTGGACCAGAGGTATACGCGATCCCATCGATCTCGTCGGGCGTTAAATTAGCTTGTGCTAACGCCGCTTGGATCAAAGGAGCGGTTTTTCGAATATGATCGCGCGACGCTAATTCGGGCACGACCCCGCCGTAATCAGCATGTAAGGCAATTTGTGTGTATAACTGGTTTGCCACTAAACCTTTTTCTTCATCATAAATCGCGACCCCTGTTTCATCACAGGAGGTTTCAATGCCTAACACGCGCATTTTGCTCTTCCTTTGTCATTATTATTGGGGCAGAATTTTACCTTGTTTAACACGCTTTCACCAGTTTGACAGCGCATTTTTACACAAAAGATCAAACTTCCCTTTGCTTTTCCGTGAAAAGTAGATTAAAATTGCGACCTTTATTGAATAAGCCGTTTATTCCAAACGGTAAAATAAATTAGCAATTGCAAAATTAATTCCATTGAGGTGATTGGCTTATGCCTGTAATTAAAGTACGTGAAAACGAATCATTTGACGTTGCATTACGTCGTTTTAAACGCTCTTGCGAAAAAGCTGGTATCTTAGCAGAAGTTCGCAGCCGTGAGTTCTACGAAAAACCAACTACAATCCGTAAACGTGAAAACGCGACTCGTGCTAAACGTCACGCAAAACGTGTTGCACGTGAAAACGCACGTAATACACGCTTATACTAATACGAAATACGTATTTAAAAACTCGAGTTATACAAACCGTGAAGCCGATAGGTATCACGGTTTTGTTTCATTCAATCGCGCCATATTTTTATGTTAAAGCAGGGGCATATACTTGATGAAAGGCTCAATTCCACGCACATTTATTGATGATCTGTTAGCCAAGACAGATATTGTGGAGCTTGTCAATTCAAGAGTGAAGCTCAAAAAAGCAGGGCGAGATTACCAAGCTTGCTGTCCATTCCATCACGAAAAGACGCCTTCTTTTACGGTTAGTCAAAAAAAACAGTTTTATCATTGCTTTGGCTGTGGTGCACACGGTAATGCAATCTCGTTTTTAATGGAATATGACAAACTTGAATTCGTCGAAGCCATTGAAGAATTAGCAGGCATGCTCGGTTTAGAGATTCCGCGTGAAAATAAACCGCACTTTCATGGCAAACAAATTAATCTGCAAACTAAGCGTAATTTATATGAATTGATGCAAGAAATTGCCCAATTCTATCAACAACAACTCGCACAACATATTCCTGCACAAAGTTATTTACAACAACGCGGTTTGTCTCCTGAGGTGATTTCTCGTTTTCAAATTGGTTTCGTACCGAATAGTTTTGATGCAGTTTTACAACGTTTTGGGCAACAGAAAGAAGATCAACAAAAACTCTTCGATCTTGGTATGCTTTCCCGTAGCGAGCAAGGCAAGATCTACGATCGCTTCCGTCATCGGATCATGTTCCCGATTCGCGATCGACGTGGCAGAACCATTGCGTTTGGCGGACGCGTGCTTGGTGATGAAAAACCTAAATATTTAAACTCACCAGAAAGCGCGACCTACCATAAAGGAAATGAACTATATGGTTTATATGAAGCCTTACAAGCCAATGAATCACCAGAGATGTTACTGGTTGTGGAAGGTTACATGGATGTGGTGGCATTAGCACAATTTGGTGTTGATTATGCCGTTGCCTCACTCGGAACAGCGACTACCGCAGAACAAATTCAACTCCTGTTTCGTTCTACGGAACAAGCAATTTGTTGTTATGATGGGGATCGCGCGGGACGAGAAGCAGCTTGGCGAGCGTTTGAAAATGCCCTTCCTTATTTAGAAGACGGGCGTCAATTAAAATTTGTTTTTCTGCCTGATGGTGAAGACCCTGATTCATTTATTCGTCAGCATGGAAAAGCCGGCTTTGAACAATATATGCAAAAAGCCCTCTCGCTGAGTGAGTTTTTATTCACTAGCCTCGCGCCACAAGTGGATTTTTCCAGTAAAGAAGGGAAAACAAAATTAGCCGCATTGGCAGTGCCATTAATCAAAAAAATCCCTGGCGATATGTTACGCTTATCTCTACGCAATACGCTCGCGCAAAAACTCGGCATTTTAGACCAAGCCCAATTGGAAAGTCTGATTCCAAGCTATTCTGAAATGAAAATAACAGCCTCGCCTCAACCGGTCAAAAGAACGCCAATGCGTGTATTAATTGGTCTGTTATTGCAAAATCCAGAATTAGCCCAATTGGTACCAGACTTATCTCCCTTACGAACACTGAATGAACCAGGGCTGGATTTATTGGAAAAACTGACCGCACTTTGTCAAGAAAAAGTGGGCATTACTACCGGTCAAATACTTGAATATTGGCGTGATACTGAACACAGCAAAGCCCTTGAAATTTTAGCAAGTTGGAATCATTTAGTAGAAGACACACAAATTGAAGAAACATTCAAAAGCACGCTACGCTATTTGTACTTTCAACTTATTGAACATGAAATCGATTTACTGATTGCCAAAGATCGCTCAGAAGGGCTAAATATGAATGAGCGGAAAAAGTTGACACAATTATTAGTGAAAAAACAACAAAAGGCATAGTTAATCTAGCATAACAGTGATAAAATCAGGCGTATTTTATCTTCATAACTACTCAAGCAAGGCGGATATTACATTATGGATCAAAATCCACAATCTCAATTGAAATTGTTAATCGCACAAGGCAAAGAACAAGGTTATCTTACTTACGCAGAGGTCAATGACCACTTGCCAGAAGAACTTGTTGATGCTGAACAAATTGAAGATATTATTCAGATGATCAATGACATGGGGATTCAAGTACTTGAAAGTGCACCTGATGCTGATGATCTGATGTTAAATGAAACGATTGCTGATGAAGATGCGGTTGAAGAAGCGACGCAAGTATTATCAAGCGTTGAAGCAGAAATTGGACGTACAACCGATCCTGTGCGCATGTATATGCGTGAAATGGGCAGTGTTGAACTACTTACCCGCGAAGGCGAAATCGACATTGCAAAACGCATTGAAGAAGGGATTAATGAAGTTCAAAGTGCGATTGCCTTTTACCCAGAAGCAATTTCTTATCTACTTGATCAATACGCATTAGTCGAAGAAGGTGGCGTCCGTTTAGCTGACTTAATCACTGGCTTTGTTGATCCAAATGCGATGACAGAAGGCGATGTTGCAGAAATTGAAGACACTTTTGATGAAGACGAAGACAGCGATTCTGTAAGTGCTACACTCAATGAAGAAGAGGAAGAGGAAGAAGAAAGCGAAGAAGAAAGCACGACAGACGATAGTGATTCAGACAATTCCATCGATCCAGAAGTGGCGCGTGAGAAGTTTCTAGAACTCAAGACACAACACGCCAAAGCGGTTGCGATGATCGAAAAACACGGTCGCACCAGCAAAAAATCAAAAGATCAAATCCAAGCCTTAGCAGATGTCTTTACCCAATTCCGTTTGGTGCCAAAACAATTTGATACGCTAGTCAATTTAATGAGCAATATGATGAAATCAGTTCGTTTACAAGAGCGTAGCATTCAAAAAATTGTGGTAGATAAGGCCAAAATGCCAAAAGAGCAATTCCAAAAAGTCTTTATTGGGCATGAAAACAAAGATACTTGGTTAGTTAAAGCACTATCATCAGGCAAAACTTGGTCTGAAAAATTAGCGAAACATGAAGAAGAAATTCGTTATTACATTGATAATATTCTGGAAATTGAACGTCAAACCAATTTAACCGTTTCGCAAATCCGCGAAGTCTGTGAACGGATTTCTGCCGGCGAACTCAAAGCGCGCCGTGCGAAAAAAGAAATGGTGGAAGCCAACTTACGTCTTGTGATTTCTATCGCTAAAAAATACACGAACCGAGGCTTACAATTCTTAGACTTAATCCAAGAAGGAAACATTGGTCTTATGAAAGCAGTGGATAAATTTGAATACCGTCGTGGTTACAAATTCTCCACTTATGCGACTTGGTGGATCCGCCAAGCGATCACACGCTCTATTGCAGACCAAGCAAGAACGATTCGTATCCCTGTCCATATGATTGAAACGATTAATAAATTAAATCGCATTTCACGTCAAATGCTACAAGAAATGGGGCGTGAGGCATCTCCAGAAGAGTTAGCAGAACGTATGGGAATGCCAGAAGATAAAATCCGTAAGGTCTTGAAAATTGCCAAAGAGCCGATTTCTATGGAAACGCCTATTGGTGATGACGATGATTCACATTTAGGTGATTTTATCGAAGACTCAACTCTTGAGTTACCATTAGACTCTGCCACAGCACAAAGCTTGAAAGTGGCGACACACGAAGTATTAGAAGGGCTAACCCCACGTGAAGCGAAAGTACTCCGTATGCGCTTTGGTATAGATATGAACACAGATCATACTTTAGAAGAAGTAGGTAAACAATTTGATGTCACACGTGAGCGTATTCGTCAAATCGAAGCGAAAGCCTTACGTAAATTACGTCACCCTAGCCGTTCTGAAACTTTACGTAGTTTCTTAGACGAATAATGGAAACCAAGAGAAACGCATCTCATTTATTCCCAGTCTATTCAATCAAAGCCACTCGTCAGCGAGTGGCTTTTCATTTAAGCACATAATGTGAATTATAAAATCGCTTTTGCTTTTTCGACTATATTCTCGACCGTAAAACCAAAGAGTTTGAACAATTGGTCAGCTGGTGCGGATTCACCAAAACTGTTCATCCCCACAACACGTCCCTCAAAGCCCACATATTTGTACCAGAAGTCCGCAATACCCGCTTCAATCGCAACACGTTTTGTTATGTGGCTTGGTAACACGCTTTCACGGTAAGCCGCATCTTGTTTATCAAACACATTGGTGCTCGGCATAGAGACAACACGCACTTTTACCCCTTCTGCATCTAAAACATCCGCTGCTTTCATCGCCAATTCCACCTCAGAACCGGTCGCAATCAAGATTAAATCTGGGCAAGTTTGGTTTTCACAGCAGTGACGTAATACATAACCACCACGTGCCACATTGGCTAACTGCTCAGCAGTGCGGTCCATTTGCGCAAGATTTTGACGAGTAAAAATTAACGCACTAGGTCCCTCTTTACGTTCCACCGCCGCTTTCCACGCCACCGCCGATTCCACTTGGTCACATGGACGCCATGTTTCCAAATTTGGAATTAAACGTAAAGCAGACGTTTGTTCAACCGGTTGGTGAGTTGGACCGTCTTCACCAAGCCCAATAGAGTCGTGGGTGTAAACAAATAATGAACGTTGTTTCATTAATGCCGCCATACGCACCGCATTGTGTGCATATTCCATAAACATCAAGAAAGTGGCACCATAAGGAATGAAACCACCATGTAACGCAATACCATTCATAATCGCCGACATACCAAACTCACGCACACCGTAGTTGATGTAGTTACCATCGGCATTTTCTACTGCACGGATTGGTTTGGAACCTGACCAGAGGGTTAAGTTTGAGCTGGCTAAATCCGCTGACCCACCTAAAAACTCCGGTAATAATTTAGCATAGGCTTCAATTGCATTTTGTGACGCTTTACGGCTGGCAATGCTCGCCGGATTCGCTTGTAAATGTTCAATAAAGGCTTGTGATTCTGCCGCCCAGTTTGCCGGTAGCTCCGCATTCACACGACGGGTAAATTCCGCCGCTAATTCTGGGTAAGCTTTGGCATAAGCTGCCAATTTTTCTTCCCACGCTTTTTCAGCAACTTGACCTTTTTCTTTCGCATCCCACTGTGCATAAATCTCCGCAGGAATTTCAAACGGGGCATGCTCCCATTTTAAGAATTCACGTGCTGCCGCAATTTCATCATCACCTAATGGAGCACCATGACAATCGTGTGAGTTGGCTTTATTCGGTGAACCATAACCGATAATGGTTTTACAAATAATGAGCGTTGGTTTGGTTGTCTCCGCTTGGGCTTGTTTCACCGCCTCAAGAATTTGTTCTGGATTATGACCATCTACCGCAGGAATCACATGCCAACCATAGGCCTCAAACCGTTTTTGCGTATCATCAGTGAACCAACCGTCCACATGACCATCAATTGAGATATTGTTGTCGTCATAGAAGGCAATTAGTTTACCTAACCCTAGAGTACCCGCTAAAGAACAAGCTTCATGAGAAATCCCTTCCATTAAACAACCATCGCCTAAGAACACATAGGTGTGGTGGTCAACAATTTCATGACCTGGACGGTTAAATTGATGGGCAAGGGTTTTCTCCGCAATCGCAAAACCCACTGCGTTCGTAATCCCTTGACCTAATGGTCCTGTTGTGGTTTCAACACCCGGCGCATAACCATATTCTGGGTGTCCCGGTGTTTTGGAATGTAATTGACGGAATTGTTTTAAATCTTCAATAGAAAGGTCATAACCACTTAAATGTAATAAACTGTAAATCAGCATTGAACCATGACCATTGGATAAAATGAAACGGTCGCGATCGGCCCAGTGTGGATTGCTTGGGTTATGTTTTAAAAAGTCACGCCATAAGACTTCTGCAATATCTGCCATCCCCATCGGTGCACCTGGATGCCCTGATTTTGCTTTTTGCACTGCATCCATACTTAAAAAACGAATGGCATTGGCCAGTTCTCTACGTGTTGCCATAGTGATTACTCCCTCTTATTCAACATGTTATAGTCTTTCCAAGAGCATTTTTTCTAGTTTTTCTTGATCTTCTGCAAATTTACAAATGCCTTCTGCTAATTTTGCAACAGCCATTGGATCGCTGTTATGTTGCCAATAAAACTCGCTCTCTGTTAAAGGTTGAGGTCTGTCTTTTAACTCGCCGCTGAATGCTAACTTACGAACAAGTTCCCCTTCTCTTGCTTGTAAATGACTCAATAAAGTAGGTGAAATCGTCAAACGATCACATCCTGCTAACTCAATAATTTCATCTACATTTCGGAAACTTGCGCCCATGACAACCGTCTTATAATTATGTTGTTTATAATAATTATAAATTTGAGTCACGGAAATCACACCTGGATCTTCCGCAGCCGGATAATCTTGTCTGCCCGTATTTGCTTTATACCAATCTAAAATTCGCCCTACAAACGGCGAAATTAAATACACACCAGCTTCAGCACAAGCTCTCGCTTGTGCTTCAGAAAATAACAACGTCAAGTTACAATTAATTCCTTCTTTCTCAAGCACTTCTGCAGCTCGAATACCTTGCCAAGTTGAAGCAATTTTGATGAGGATCCGATGATTCTCTATTCCCGCTTCATTATAAAGCTTGATCAATTTACGCGCTTTCTCAATAGTCGCTTGTGTATCATACGAAAGCCTTGCATCGACTTCTGTAGAAATCCGTCCGGGGATAATTTTGAGTATTTCTAAGCCGATATTAACGGCCAGTTTATCTTCAGCATCAACCAATTGCTGGCGTGGACAATCACTTTTTGTTTTCGCATAAGCAATGGCGTCATCAATTAATGGCGCATACTGGGGCAATGCAGAAGCACTTAAAATCAAAGAAGGATTTGTTGTTGCATCTTGTGGCTGATATTGCTTAATTGCTTCAATATCACCAGTATCTGCGACAACAACCGTCATACTGCGTAATGAATCTAATTGTGTCATGCTCTTCTCCCTATCATCTATTCTGTTTCTAATAACGCTTTCATTTCGCTATAAATTTTTTCTACCCATTTAGGACCTACAATAATTTGATATTGATTAGCGATCGAAAATAACCCGCTCACCCCATTTATTTTTTCTATTGCTACTTTATTTATATGATTTTCATTCCGCGTCATCACTCTAATCCGACTCGCACAATGCGTTAACGCACTGATATTTTCTTTTCCTCCTAAGTGTTTAATGAGCTGAGTAGCAATAGGGCTAAATTGATGTGTTGTACCCGCCAAGGCTTTTAACGCACCGTCTATTAAAGTATAAAAACATTGTGCATCCCAGGCGCTACGCCCAACAAACAATCCGTCAATATGAGGCTGCATAATTAATTCATTTGCATTTTCTAAATTCACACTTCCCCCATACAATACCGGTATCTTTTTACTTTCCTCACCAAACATTTCAAATAAACATTGTTTAATGATCTTCTGTTTCTCATCTGCATATTGCGCTGTTGCAGGAATACCACCTTCACCAATTGCCCAAACGGGTTCATATGCAATGAATAAATGAGGTAATTGCTTCACTGATACACCGTGCAAACCGATCTTTAATTGTGTCCGAAGTACTTCATCGGAAATCTGATAATTTTTCTGTTCTAACGTTTCACCAACACAGAGTAATGTTTTAAAGCCATGCTTCAACGCTGACAATACTTTCTCATTCTCTTCCTGATCGGTTTCTTTCAAAACATGGCGACGTTCAGAATGCCCAATCATGACCAACTGAACCCCTAGCTCTTTCAACATGAGTGGTGAAATTTCGCCAGTAAACTGCCCCTTATCCTTAGCATTCATGTTCTGTGCACCAATAAGAATTTTATGCGTTGTCTCTGATGCCGCTGCATGTACAGCATCTTTTAAGGCGATATAAGAAGGAATGACAAATAATTCAATATCATAATCAGATTGAAGTTTTTCTCTGAGGGCAAGTAACTGAGTAAGGTAATCGACTGTTTCACAATTACCTTTATACATTTTTAAATTTGTACCAAAGTAAATTTTTTTTTCCATAACATTTACCTTTTAAAGATTTTTGACCAAAACGCGACAAGGCGCGCCATCTGCATGTTCAATAGCAATAGGTATCATTAACCCTTCCACACAGTGACTTGTAATTTTATGTGTATTACAAATGTATTCGACCAATGTCACGCCTTGCATTAATAAGTGCTGGTGAGTGACATGTTTTGACAAAG
This sequence comes from Pasteurella multocida, assembly GCF_900187275.1. Taxonomy (NCBI): domain Bacteria; kingdom Pseudomonadati; phylum Pseudomonadota; class Gammaproteobacteria; order Pasteurellales; family Pasteurellaceae; genus Pasteurella; species Pasteurella multocida. Next base: position 2,188,856 of record NZ_LT906458.1, on the reverse strand, counting down.
GTTTTTCTATGATGCCATCAACCCATCTTCGAATAGGATAATCTTGAGGAAAATCGAAAGTAATGAGTTTCAGTTTCTTTTCCGCTAAATACTTAGCACCATCTTCAGTAATATAGGGAGACTTGGTCCAAAAACAAACCGTGTTATAATGGTGGTGTTGATCCCAACAAGTTTTAAAAATAATTCTCTCTACATCACCTTCAGGCCAAATCGCATCAAGTACGTCTGCTGTAATCGCCAAATTTTCTGTCACTTGTTTAGATAAATCCAATACATGAAACTTGCCAATATATACATCTGGAGAAATATCTAAAATATTATAAGCGCCTTTCTGAATGTGACTGAGTGCATCCATGTGTGTGAATGCATGGCAAGAGACTTGGAGCTGTGTCGCTTCAAATAAATCCCCCGAATCAAAATTACCTTTTTTCTCAATATGGGTTTGCCAACGCACATGGTTGTTAGCAATCGGCATTGATAAATCAATCCAGTTACTCATGATTTACTCCTTATTTAAATAATAAATCGGGTAAGAATGTACTAAATTCAGGTACTAAAATGAGTAAAATAAGTAAACCTAGTAATGACAGTAAAAAAGGTAAACTTTCTTTCAATACCTTAATGGGTTCACACTCTGCGATATTTGCTGACAAGAATATTAAATAACCGACAGGCGGGGTAATGAGACCTATCATCAGATTTAAAATAACAACTAACCCAAAATGAATAGGTGAAATACCAAATTGATTAACGATTGGCATAAATACAGGAACTAAAATGGTTAATGCCGCGGTAGGATCCATTATCATGCCAATAAAAAGAACAATCACATTAATAAGAATAAGCGCCTCTAATGGGCTACTGCACACAGAAGATACCCAACTTGCGACTTGATGGCTGATTTGCAAACGCGCAATCATCCACGCAAAAATAGAAGACGCGCCAACAATTAACATTACTGTAATGGTACCTTTTAAAGAAGAAATAAAAGCTTTCTTTAATCGCTCCAGATTTAATTCTTTATAAACAAACGTACCAATTAAATAGGCATAAACGACCGAAACTGCGCCTGCTTCTGTTGCCGTAAAAATACCTGAAATAATGCCATAGAGAATGATAATCGGACAGAGTAACGCCCATACTGCATCTTTCGCGCTTTCTTTAACTTCTTTGAGGCTAAATTCTACTGAATGATTACCATAACCTTTAATTTTTGAAATGATGAACGTAATTAAGATTAATGTTAATGCGATCATAAGCCCAGGAATAATCCCAGACATAAACATCTTCCCAACGGAAACACCTGCTCCTGCTAATGCAGCAAATACAATCATCGGCACACTAGGCGGAATAATGGGACCAATGATAGAAGCCGACTGCGTTAATGCAGCAGAAAAAGGGGCGGGATAACCTCTTTTTTTCATTTCAGGGATTAATGAGCTTCCAATCGCGGCAGTAGATGCCACAGCGGAACCACTGATAGAACCAAAAAATAAACTGGAGAAAATATTGATATATGCCAGAGAACCTTTCCAACGACCAATTATCGAGGTGACAAATCGAATAATACGATTAGTTATGCCGCCCACACTCATCAGTTCACCGGCTAAAAAGAAAAATGCGAGTGCTTGTAATGCATTGGTGTCTAACCCTTGCATCACTTGTTGTGCAACAATCGTAACAGGGATATTAGGTAAGAAATAAAACAATGTCACAATTGAAGCAAAAATAATACTATAAAATAGTGGCAAGCCAAAAACTGTTAATAAAAACATTGTCCCTAATAAAAGAATGAATGACATTATAGATCCCTCACTTTTTTAGTTTGAATTAACGCAATTAAAGCCAATACAATTCTGAATGCTTCTAGAGATAAACAAATAATAAATGGCACATAAACCCAAGAAATAGAAATTTTGAATGCAGAGTAATAGCTATTTACATTCATTGTATAAAGCTTTATTCCACCTTTAACTAATAGGAATAAACAAAACAACATAATGCAATAAAGTAAAGAGGATAAAACCCAACCAAATTTAAACTTCTCAAAAATCATGATTCTGAGTAAGGGCACTTGGATCTGTGTGGTTGTCAAAATGCCAAAGATAATCATCCATGTATAACAAAATCGCAAAAACTCCTCTGCCCAAGGGAAAGAGATATTCACAACATATCTTGTAATCACTTGAATAAAGGTCATAATGACGAGGATTGAAAAGAATACACATCCTAAAGAAAGGAAAGTATTACTAATAAATTTATTATAACGTTCAATCATAATTCCCTCTTGAATGTAAAAATGGCTACTATTTACTAGTAGCCTTTTACCTATTATTGAGTTTCAACCACTTTATTAATTAATTTGTCACCAAATTTTTTCGCATAATCATGCCATGCTTTTTTAGCACCTTCTTGGAATGACGCCGTATCTGGGGAATACTCAATTTCCATTCCTTGTTCTTTCAATTTACCAAGATAAATTTTATTCTCTTCAATGTTGAGTTGTTTTTCTAACTCTGCCCCTTCTTTAGCCACTTGTAATAAAATACGCTGCGTTTCTTTATCCAAAGAATTAAAGGTATCTAAATTCATGGTCATTGGCGCGGCTGTATAGGCATGGTGAGTCAGAGAAAGATATTTTTGAACTTCTTGTAAGTTATTGTTATAAATATGATGAACTGGGTTCTCTTGGCCATCGATGACCCCTGTTTTTAAAGAAAAATAGACTTCATTAAATGGCATTGGTGTTGGATTCACACCCCATTCTTTAAATGCAGAAATATGTGCTGGATTTGGTGTCGTTCTTAATTTCAAATGGGATAAATCTTTGACTGTACTGATAGGGCGTTTATTATTGGTAATATCTCTAAAGCCGACTTCATAAAACGCTAGACCTTTAAGCCCCACTTTTTCAAAAGAAGCTAACAAATGCTCACCAACATCGCCTGCTAAAACTTTTTCAACATGTGCTTCATCACGGAATAAGAAAGGTAAATCAAGTAAATTTAGCTCTTCATTGAAAGTGGTATAATATGGATTTCCCACAACCACAATATCAATTGTCCCCATACGCACACCATCAATTTGTGCACCTGAATTACCTAATTCACTATTCGGATGTAATTTTATGGTAATGCGACCATTAGATAATTCATGCGCTCTTTTTGCCATTAACTCTGTCGCTTTTGTCACCGTATCACTTGGTGAACCATAATGACTCAAAGCAAATGTGTAGTTGCTGGCCGCAATAGACGCACTAGAAAACATTGTTAATACTATCGCAGAAGAAATAAGATTAAGTTTTTTCATAAGTCACACCCTATTGTTAAAATAAGAACACATTCAATTCTAATATCGCTATAAAGAGCGATGATATTTAGAATCAATTTCATTAATTTGCGCAACTTTAGGTGTAGAACCACCACCTGCGAAGTCACACGCTAACCACGTTTTTAATAATGCTTTGGCCAATTCGACACCGATAACCCTTTCACCAAAACAAATAATCTGCGCATCATTACTCTTTCTTGCTCGCTCTGCAGAAAAAACATCATGACACACAGCAGCACGAATCCCAGGAATCTTATTCGCAGTAATGCACATACCAATTCCTGTTCCACAGGTTAAAATGCCTCTGTCATATTCTCCTTTTGCGACAGCGATTGCGACTTTCTCAGCAACATTCGGATACAGTGTTGTATCACCAGCACCCGCACCAAAATCATCACATTCAATGCCAAGGGAAGTTAAAAACTTAATTAATTCCACCTTCAAATTATAAGCCGCATCATCACAGCCAATGGCGATTTTCATTTTTAGCTCCTTATCAGTATCTTAACTTTTCGTTAAACTCAAAATTGTGTTAATGTTGCTGGCGGTTGTAGCAATAATATTAATAATTCCTGTTCTTAAAGCGCCCAAAATTGCCGTCGCTTTTGTATTTTCAGAAGCGATGCCTATCACGCAAGGTATCTTTCTTAAATCTTCAAGACTTAAACCAATCACTCGGTTATTCATCACTGTATCCGCAGGCTCTCCTTGAAAGTTAAAAAAGCCATAGCCTGCAATCTCACCTACCACACCTAAATTCATGCGTGCATGCGTAATTTCCTGAGGAGTAAACCATCCCAACTGAACCATATAGCTATTCTCATTCATATCACCGATGCCAACCAAAGCAATATCCGCTTTGCGAGCTTTATCAAGCGTTTCTTTTATTACCCCATTTTGTAAAAAAATATCTCTAAATTCGGGCTTTTCTAAATAAGCAGGGGAATACAACGTTTCGTTAGTGCCATTAAATTTACGCGCTAAGTTACGGCAAATATGGTCAGCATCTATTGGTGGACCTATTCGATGTGTACCACCGATACCACAAATGAACTTACAATTTCGCTCAGGAAAAACGCCCACATATTCTCCAACGGCGGCTACATTTCGTCCTTGCCCAACTGCTACTGTCATACCGTCTTTTAACGTACTGGATAAATAGGCATTTACTAACGCAGCGACTTGTTTGCGCTGTTCTACTTCATTCTGAGTATCAATAGCAATTAAGGCGCGATGAATACCAAACTGTTCTATCAAACGCTGTTCTAATTTTGATGTGAAAATCGGGTGATATTTCACATTAATTTCAACAATCCCTTCCTGACGGGCTTTCTTTAATAACCGACCAATCTTAACTCGAGAGATATTAAATCGGTTTGCAATTTCCTCTTGCGTTAACTCATGTTCATAGTAAGAAACTGCAATCTCGGTTAATAAATCCATTTCTTCTTCACTCATTTTTATTCACTAATCCTTTATAAATATCATCAATGTATTTTTTTGATTCAATCAATGTCGTTTCAATTAACGGCAAAGGAATCAAACCTTCTATTTTCTTCGGTGTAGAATCAAGCTCTCTATATATACGCAATGGAATTTCAAAACTAAAAGGGATATCGCTTTCAATTAACTTATTCACAATAAGTGAATAATCTATTTCACCTTGTCCAATAGTCACAAAATTAAATTTATCTTTTTGAACAACCACATCTTTAACATGAAAATATCTGCAGTACTGCATGGAATCCAATGCTTGTTGGACAATATCCAGATGAGGTTGATAAGTCATCATATTACCGGGATCAAAATTTAAGGCATAACGTTCATCACCTAATAAATGTAATAATTCAATACCATCCTCTAACGTCGTAAACGCATTAAAATTATAATCGCCCGCATTTTCTAAGCATAAAATACAATCAAAACGCGCTAACAAAGGCTTGAGCGAAATAAGATTTTGAATAAGCTTATTTTTATTAACTAATTGTGTCGTACAGACATTGATATATTTTGCACCAATTAAATGAGCAAACTGGAGACGAGGTAAAAAAATTGAAGATAAATCATCTGTTGCTAAATCCATTGTACAGCCAAGCGCCAACGTATTTAATTGATATTTATCTTTTAAGAGATTAATTTCACCCGCATGTTTTTCGCTAAAGCGGTCTTCTTTAAAATCACTGACATAACCCTGATTATATGCTAATTCGAAAAACTGGAAACCGCACTTTCTTATTGACGAAAAGATCGTTTCTAAATCATAGCCGTCATAGATTGACGTGTTGACCGCGAGTTTTATTTTACTTTCCATTCTGTATTCCAATGATAAAATTTAACGCTAACTTGACTTTCTAGGTTATTTATTTCCCGAATAGAAACAGTGCAATAGCCATCAAGAGATAGAGCAGAAAATGTATAAAAGGCATATTTATATGATGCTTTTTTAGTACACGACTTTCTTCCGCTCTTATCTTCTATACTTAAAAATATTATTGGTTAACAAATTCAGCCATATACTTAATGATGAATGACATTGAAACAGCACCGGGATCAACATAACCTAATGAACGCTCCCCCAAACTTTTGGCACGACCAAAAACAGCAACTTGGTGACGGGTATTTTCAGCGCCTTCTTCTGCAGCTTTTGCAATACTTAATAAAGCAACATTAAGTGGCTCATGACTAACTTCCTCCGCTTTTTTCTCTGCGGCAACAAGAGCATCAACCATTGTTTTATCACCCGGCTTAGCACCACCTCTCGCAAATACAGCACTTGAACCCGCTACAAGAAATTTAGCAAAAACCGAAGTATCGAATTCATTCTCTCCAATAATCGCCTTACCTCCAGCACGAAAGAGGGTGCCAAATATCGCGCCAGAAGCGCCTCCCATACTTGACATCATTTTCGTCCCAACTGTCACAAATAACTCGCCAATGTCTTTAGGTTGAAAATTCTCTTGCTGTAACAGATCTCTTACTGCCGTAAATCCACGTAACATGCCTAAACCATGATCACCATCACCGATCTTGAGATCAAGTTCAGTAAGTGTTGGCTCGCTTGCCATCATTTTCTCTGCGGTATATAGCAATAATGCTTTTGTTTCAATTACATTCATTTTATTTTCTCCATGCAAAACCATCACAAGGCAAGTCATATAATTTTTGTAATTCATCATCTAAGCGGAAAAGTGTCACAGAATACCCCGCCATTTCCTGAGACGTACAATAAGAACCAATCAAAGTGTCATGCACCTGAATACCACGTTTTGTTAATTCTTGATGGACTTTGCGGTTTGAAATCAATAACTCAGTATAAGTTGCCGCACCTAAATTATTGATTGTGACACACACCCTATCTCCTGCTTGCAACCCGATATCCGCACAAATCCGATCAACAATTTCTTGGTTAATTTCATCCGCACTTGTTAATTTCTGACGTCTTACGCCCGTTTCACCATGAATCCCCATACCGAGCTCTAATTCGTCATCTGCAAGCTCAAAGTTAAATTTTCCTGTCTGAGGAATAGAACATGCCGCTAAAGCAACCCCCATAGTTCGAGTATTAAAATTCCCTTTACTCGTCACTTCATGTAAGGCGTCAAGGTCATAACCGGACTGAACGGCTGCACCTGCAATTTTAAGGACATACATATCACCAGCAACACCACGACGTTCTTGCATTCTTTCTGGCGGTGCCGCAGAAATATCGTCTGTCACACGTACGGTTTTGACAGTGATACCTTCTTCTTCTAATAATTCTGCCGCAATATCAAAATTCATATTATCCCCAGCATAATTACCATAGACGAAAAGAACACCTTGACCTTTTTGTGCGGCTTTAGTCGTTTCGATAATAATATCTGGAGAAGGTGAAGTAAAAATTTCACCCAGTGCCGCAGCGTCTGCTAATCCTTTCCCCACAAAGCCCGCAAACATCGGTTCATGTCCACTACCACCACCAGTAACCACGACGACTTGCTGATCTGCAATATCTGTACGAATCACTCCACTATAACCCTCTACTTTTGAAAGTTTCCCATGGCATGCATAGAGCAACCCTTCTAATTGCTCCGCAGGCACATCATTTGGATGATTAAGGAGTTTTTTTGGTTTTCTAGTCATTTTTGAGTCCTCAGCAAAGATTACTTTTGATTTAAAACACCCTGTCCCATTCTAACTGCAATGTTAAACGCTGCTTCAAATGCAGTCGGAATAGCAATATTTTTACCATGTAAATCAAATGCGGTACCGTGGTTAGCTGTTGTGATAGGAATCGGAATGCCACCTTGTACTGTCACACCACGTTCAAAACCTAAAATCTTCAACGCAGTAGAAAATTGATCATGGTACATGGAAACAACGCCATTAATTTTTAAACGTTCAACTTCACGCATTGTGGTATCACCAGGAAATGGGCCATAAACATCAATTCCTGCTTTACGTGCTTGTTCCATTCCTGGTTGAATAATCGTCATTTCTTCATCACCAAAAACACCCCCTTCCCCGCCATGAGGATTTAATGCCTGAACAGCGATTTTAGGATTTTCAACACCAGCTTGAACTAACGAGCGATAGAGAAGATGAATACAATCAAATACACCCTTAATTGATAGATTAGGCACAATATCTTTAAATGGAATATGAGAAGTCACTCGTGCAGCCCAAATATCATCAACCACATTTAACTCACAAACAAATTCATTGAAATCTGTTTGCTCGGCAAACCAATGCAATTCATCTCGATAACGCAGTCCACCTTTATGCATCGCTTGTTTATTTAGTGGTGCAAAACAAATCGCTTGCACATACCCCATTTTTGCTAAATTTAATGCGACTTTTAGCGTTTCTAAAATATAGACACCACTTTGTTCAGTAACTTTGCCGTACTCAAAAGGCTTTGGGTGTGAAGATTTATGAGAAATTAAAACGGGTACACCTGTTTTGAATTCATATTGACCTAATTGATGAAAAGATACTTCTTCATATACAAACTGTGCTTTAGCGATCTCCATCCCTTTTTCTAATTCATCTTTATCTGCCACTAGCACAATGTTCGCTTTCTCTCTGATATTTTGTTTTGCTAGTAATTTAGCAACTAACTCTGGACCAATACCGGCAGGATCACCTAACGTCAATGCCACTGTAGATTTCGTCATGATAACTCTCCTAATAACAAATAAACGAAATGATCAAAAGATCAATATTTTAACTTTTGTTAAATGTATTAAAACAAATTTCATACCTTTATAGTGTGATGAATATCACATAATTGAATTTCTTTTTTAAAACTTTTTCAAATAAAAACCCCGTTCTTTAAAAGGTTTTGTGTTAATAGTACATCAAAAACGTGAATACGATCACATATTCAAAATTACATAGATTGAACAAACGATCACCTTTGGTTATATTGAACAATATTCGCATATCCCAATCACTTTTCAACACTGAGGATTTATTAGGCTGTTTTATCCTTCCACAAACATAAAACTACTAATGGAGACTTTCACTATGAGTACATCATTATTAAAAAGATTAACCATTGTGGCATCTTTATCACTCTTATTTGCGAATAGTATTCTGGCTAAAGATCTCGTTGTATCCACAACGGCTAGTCTAGGTTCTTTACAATATGACACGACAAAATATTTTGTGGATGTCACAAACCAAAAACTTTCGGAAGCTAAATTAGACTACCGTTTAAATTTCTTTGGTTCTGGTCAACTAGGGAATGATAAAGACACGCAGCAAAAATTAAAATTAGGGACGATTGATATAGCCCTTCTCTCTTCAACACTCGCTACGAACATTCCTCAAATGGCGATTTTTGAATTACCTTTCTTAATCACAAACCGTCAACAGCTGAATAAAATTGAGCAACAAGTCTTCTATCCTTTCGTTGCACCAGAAGTAGAGAAAAAAGGATATAAAATCATTGGGTTATGGGAGAATGGATTTAGAAGTATTACTAACAATACACGCCCAATCAATCGCCCTGAAGACTTGAAAGGATTAAAAATTCGTACCCCAAGTAGCTCTTGGCGTTTAAAAATGTTTAAAGCATGGGGTGCTAACCCAACACCAATTCCTTTCGGAGACGTGTTTATTGGTTTAAGAACCGGCGTCATAGACGGTCAAGAAAACCCACTAACAAACATCTATGCAGCCAAACTCCAAGAGGTTCAAAAATATCTCAGTATCACTAACCATGTTTATTCTCCTGCTTACCTTACGGTAGGCAAAAACACATATCAAAAATTACCTGAAAATGTTCGGAAAATTATTGAAGCTGGGGCAAAAGAAGCACAAACATGGGGATATCAGGAGGCCGAAAAACGAGAAAGTGAACTGGAAAAGAAATTAGTAGAAAGTGGCATGACACTTAATCATGCAAATATTCAAGCATTTATCGAAGCGAGCCAACCTATCTACGATGAATTCATTTCTGAAGTTCCAAATGGAAAAGAATTATTAGAGAAAATGAAGGATACGCTTAAGTAAAAAGAAACCGGGGGTAAGTTTTTATGGACGCACTCTTTAACCTAACGAAAAGAATTTTAACGCTGATTTCAGTACTTATTTTAAGTGCATTGGCCATTATTATCATTATTTCTATATTTACCCGATTCTTAGGCAAATCATTATATTGGTATGATGAAATCTCGGCGATATTACTCGCTTGGCTCACTTTTTATGGTGCGGCACTAAGTGCGTTAAATCGTTGTCATATGGGATTCGGGAATTTTATCGCTTCGTTACCGCTCACCACAAGAAAGGTTCTTTTCTGCATCACAGAAGTATTAATTATTAGTTTCTTTATTTTATTAACTTGGGCTGGTTTTTATGTGCTTTCTATTTTCGGTGATGAAACACTCACCAGCCTCGATTTTATTCCGTTATCTGTTGCACAATCTGCTTTGCCTATAGGTTGTGTGTTATTCATCATTGCAGAACTTTTATCCATACCGAAAGCGTTTAATTCTCTCAGCAAAGGTAAAACCCAAGATGATGAGGAAATAGAACAAGCATTACGAGATGTGGACAGTAATGAAGGTATGAAGATAGCAAGGGAGAAATTACAATGATTGCATTCTTAGTTTTAATTGCACTTGTTCTACTTGTTATGATTAATGTGCCTATCGCAGTAGCAATTGGTATTGTTTCACTCATAGGTATGTTAATTACAAATAGTTTTGATGCAATATATAACGTCGCACTGTCTGTTTTTGATGGCGCCTCTAATTTTTCATTACTTGCTATTCCGCTTTTCATTTTAGCAGGAGCATTAATGAATACAGGCGGAATATCGGTTAGGCTGATTAATTTTGTTAATGCTTTAATCGGCTTCGTCCGAGGTGGGCTTGCAATGGTCAATGTGGGTGTTTCCATGATCTTTGCTGAAATTTCCGGATCTTCTGTAGCGGATGTTGCCGCACTGGGTTCTATCCTCATTCCTGCAATGAAAAAAAGAGGTTATAAATCAAGCTTTTCTGCTGCTGTTACTTCATCATCGGCTTCCTTAGCGGTGATTATCCCACCCTCACTCCCCATGATTATTTATGGTGCGATGGCGGATGTTTCTATTTCTAAGCTTTTTGTGGCAGGACTTGCCGCAGGTGGTGTAGCTTCGTTAGGTATGTTTGCTGTATGTTATTATTATGCGGTTAAATATAATTTACCGAGGGAAGAACACTTCAGCTTGTCTAAATTATGCACAGCATTCAAAAATGCGTTCTGGGCGTTAACGTTACCTGTTCTGATTTTAGGTGGGATTATTTCAGGTTTTACCACTGCAACAGAAGCGGCCGGCTTAGCTGTACTTTTAGCATTAATCATTGGTTTTTTCATTTACAAAGAGCTCACACTCAATGCAGTATATAAAGCATTGGTAGAAAGTGTAAATGGAACATCCGTTGTCATGCTACTGGTTGCGACGTCAGCTGTTTTGGGATTGTTTTTAACAGAACAGAAAGTACCTCAACAAATGGCTGCAGCAATTTTAAATATCTCGGACAATAAATATATCGTTTTAATGATGCTAAATGTCATGTTATTTATTGTTGGTATGTTTTTACATGGCGCGGCGGCCATTATTTTAGTCGTCCCTATTGTTATGCCTCTGATTACACAATTGGGCATTGATCCGATTCATTTTGGTATCATCTTAACGTTAAACATTGCAGTGGGTCAGCAAACACCACCGGTGGCAAGTGTATTAATCACAGCCTCATCTATCGCGAAAAAAGATATTTGGAGTGTCACTAAGGATAATGTTTGGTTTATTGTTGTATTATTAATTTCTTTAATGATGGTCACTTATATTCCTGCATTGACGGTTGGTATGGTGGACCTATTCTATTAATGATGAAACGAAATAAAGCCTGCCATCAGAGGAAGTTGATCGCAGGCTTTATTATTTTCAACCCAATTTGAACACAACACACCGCAGAATGTGTTACAGGCATAAGCGTAAATAAAACAGCACCACACTACTTGTTCCTGTCGTAATAAGGAAAAAATACGCGTAGTAAACTTAAATTTAAGAAAACAGATATGCAATATGTGCCCTCTCTCTTGCTTAAATTTAAAACAGATAAAAGTCACTCCCTAGACTTTACAACAAGATTTCTCTATAATCGTCGAGCTTTCATATTTCATATAGCCCCCATAGCTCAGTCGGTCAGAGCAGTCGACTCATAATCGATTGGTCACAGGTTCAAGTCCTGTTGGGGGCACCAAAGCCCTTATCCTAAACCTCATCCAACAGCCTCCTCTCAAATCCGTTAATGTTTTCGAATTGAGTACAACGACTCGAGTTTAATTACCCTGTATTCACTGATAGTTAAGTTGCTGATTCTCGTCGTGCCTCAAAATAGAGTAATACCAGATAAAATCTCAAATGTACTGTAAAATGCCGGAAGGGCGAAGAGACTCACTAATAATATCCATCATCTCTTTATAACAAAAAGCACTGAACAAACGTTTTCAACCCATCGAAATTGATTAAATAAACATCATCAAGCATGATTATTGTACATAAATACGTCATTTTGTTGAAATAATGTAAATTTCTGTTATGTTATTTTTATATAAGAAATGGTGTGATTGATGCATAACATACTCCACTATCTTTTATATATCATTTTTCTTTTTTTAAAATCATGAATCGATTTTAATTTTTTTGTATATAAACTACTCATAGAGGAGAAAAATATGGGTTGGATTTCAGCTATTATTGTTGGGGCTTTAATCGGTTGGATTGCAGAGCAAGTCATGAAAAGTGACATGGGTCTGTTAATGAATATCATCATCGGGATTATCGGTTCATCACTTGGTCGTTGGTTATTTGGTGATGTTCTTGAAATTGGCTCAGCACAGGCAGCAGGCAGTTTCTCATTTGCAGGCTTACTCTTTGGTGTATTAGGTGCAAGTGTTCTGATCTTTATCTTAAGATTCTTTAAAATCATGAGTAAATAATGAAGAGCAATCACACGAGATTGCGTATCATGATACAAAAAAGCCGAGTTCTCACTCGGCTTTCTAGATCACAGCATTACATGCTAATCTCTAAAATTATTAAATTGGAATGGCTGTCCTAATTCTGCGCCTTTCACCAATTGAATCACCGCTTGCAAGTCATCCCTTGACTTTCCAGTCACGCGAACTTGTTCACCTTGAATCTGCGTCTGTACTTTCAGTTTGGAATCCTTAATTAACTTGGTGATTTTCTTCGCCATTTCTGACGCAATCCCTTGTTTTAATTTAATCTCTTTACTGTAGGTTTTCCCACTATGCTCATATTCTGTTGGAATATCTAAGGAACCTGAATCAATGCCACGCTTAATACAAGCGTTGCGTAAAATATCCACTAATTGCTCAACTTGAAAATCAGACTCACTAGATACTTTAATACTTTCATTTTTTTCATTCAATTCAATCGCGGCTTGTACATTGCGAAAATCCCAGCGATTCGTCAAATCACGATTGGCATTTTCGACGGCATTGCGCACTTCATGTAAGGTAATTTCAGATACGATATCAAAAGAAGGCATAAATCATTACTCCTTATTTGCTTTAACCAATTTATCATTTGCACTCAGTAAACATAACAGTGCGCTAAAGTCTGCAAAGTTTACCACAACTTTGGCTTGTTGTTGTACCTTCGGCTTGGCATGTAATGCAACACCCATGCCTGCTACACTTAGCATAGCCAGATCATTTGCGCCATCGCCAATCGCCACCGTGTGTTGTAAAGCAATGTTAAATTTTTCTGCTAACTCGCCTAAAGTACGTGCTTTATACTGTGCATCAACCACGTCACCCGCGACGTCACCAGTCAGTATCCCTTCTTCAATAGCAAACTGATTTGCAACGGTATAATCTAACTTCAAACGCTGTTTGAGATAATCAGTAAAATACGTAAAACCACCTGAAGCAATCGCCGTTTTCCAACCATATTGTTGTAATACTGCTAATGTGTCTTCTAAACCGGGCATTAAAGGTAAGTTATCACGTACTGTCTTTAAAATCGTTTCAGGCGCCCCTTTTAAAGTACTCACACGACGACGTAAACTTTGTTCAAAGTCTAACTCGCCACGCATGGCTTGTGCCGTAATGGAAGAAACCAACTCCCCTGTTCCAGCTAATTTTGCAATCTCATCAATACATTCAATTTGAATTGCTGTGGAATCCATATCCATCACTAACAACCCGGCTTGTGCTAAACGAGGACTAAAATCCAATAATGCACAATCAAGGCCCAATTCATGTGCATAATCGAGCCATTGTGTGTGCCAATCCCCTCGTAATAATACGACTGTATTGTGTAATACATTCCAAGCTTCTAAAATAATGAAATTTTCACCGCACTTTTGTTGAAATTGACGAAGCTTGAGCAGATTTAAGGTTTCTCCATAGACAACCATGTGTGTTTTCCCTTCCGTTACTGGTTCACTACTCGTAATCGAACAAGGGAAAGAAGAAAAAAATTGCGTAATCGTCGCAAGATTTTGTGTTTGCATAGAAAATCCTGTAAATTGTCGAGCTGAAAATAACGTGTTGGTATTCTAGCCCATTTACTTATCTTTAGGAAAAAATAACTTGCATTTAACCAAAGAAAAATTCATTAAATTAAGCATGATTTCATCGATCATCATCTTATGTATTGCGATTGTTTCGGTGATCTTATTTGGTGTTCAGCAATTCAAAATTGGTTCACAATTAGCCAGTGTTAACCAAGTGTCTAATTTGTCACATTTATTAATCCGTCAACAGGCTAATTTACTTTCTATGCTATTAGTAAATAATGCAAGTACAGAACAATTAACGGAAAGTTTAGATGCGTTCGCAAAAGAGGAATTTGTGTTGGATGCCTCAATTTATTCTAATAGAGGGGAACTTTTAGCGCACACCAGTCATTTTCAAAATTTGCGCCTCACACTCGGCTTAAATAGTCCCACTCAACCTGATGAAGAAAATACGCAACAAATTGTAGAACCTATTTATTCGCTAAATGGGATTGAAGGCTTTTTGCGGGTGACCTTTGACTCCAAATATGGCAAAACGACACAAAGCAAAATTGATCATTTATTTCATCAGTTATATGGCGAATTAATTATTATTTTTCTGGCTGGGGTATTATTGGCAAGCTCTATACATTATTTCCTGAGCCATTACCGAAGAACTTACCGTAAAGTCACTGAAAATAAAGCGGTTAAGGTGTTAAAAACCAAGCAAAATGTAGGAAACTACCACCGACGTCGCAGACGTTTGAATAAATAGAAATAAAAAAACCGCACCTGATAATGCGGTTTTTTAATTTGCTTAGAATCGAAAAATTACGCTAATTTTTTGATTTGTGCAGATAAGTTTGCTTTGTGATTCGCCGCTTTATTTGCGTGGATTAAGCCTTTAGAAGCCATTCTGTCCACCACTTTTTGCATTTCAACAAATGCTTTCTCTGCGACTGATTTATCACCTGCTGCGACTGCTGCGTAAACTTTTTTAATGTAAGTACGCATCATTGAGCGTTGACTTGCATTGTGCTGACGGCGTTTTTCTGATTGAATCGCACGTTTTTTAGCTGACTTGATATTAGCCAAGGTCAAACTCCTAAAATTATTTGTTAGTAAACGAGATAAATTAAAGGCGTAAAATATGCCTATTTTCTATGCTTTTGTCAATGACTAATTGCGTTTAGTCACTGAAAATTTGTTATTGATTTCGGTGAGACACAACCGAAAGTTAAGCATCGTTATATCAATCAAGCGCTTTCAAGATAGGCTCACCAAACGATGTGGGCGAGATTTTAGCAGTTTTTTCACGTAGAATATAGCGTAAAAACAAAATTTCTATACAATTAAGCAAATTTTCCTCACTAATTATCCAAACAAAACCTGACGAGTATATTATTTTGAGCAAAGGATTATTAAAATCGGGCATTGTCGTCAGTACAATGACGTTGTTATCACGCATTCTAGGCTTAGTCAGAGATGTCGTTATTGCAAATTTACTGGGGGCGGGTGTGGCAGCAGATGTCTTTTTATTTGCCAACAAAATCCCTAACTTTTTACGACGTTTATTTGCCGAAGGCGCATTTTCACAAGCCTTTGTTCCTGTTTTGGCAGAATATCGAAAAAGCGGTGATCTGGATAAGACTCGCGAATTTATCGGCAAAGTCTCTGGCACATTAGGCGGGTTAGTTTCCATTGTCACCATTTTGGCGATGGTCTTTTCCCCGTTGATTGCCGCCCTGTTTGGCACGGGTTGGTTCATTGATTGGGTCAATGAAGGACCCAATGCGGAAAAATTTGAGCAAGCCTCTTTCCTACTCAAAATCACCTTTCCTTATCTTTGGTTTGTTACCTTTGTCGCCCTTTCTGGCGCAATCTTAAATACGATTGGGAAATTTGGGGTGATGTCATTTTCTCCCGTCTTACTGAATATTGCGATGATTGCTACCGCTTTGTTCCTCGCCCCCCATATGGATAGCCCCGATTTAGCGTTAGCGATCGGTATTTTCACTGGCGGGTTATTACAATTTCTGTTTCAAATTCCTTTTTTAAAACAAGCCGGGTTACTCGTCAAACCCAAATGGGCATGGCACGATGAAGGGGTAAAGAAAATCCGCACACTCATGATCCCTGCATTATTTGGTGTGTCTGTCAGTCAGATTAATTTATTATTAGACACCTTAATTGCGAGCTTTTTAATGACGGGTTCAATCAGTTGGTTATATTATTCCGACCGCTTACTGGAATTCCCATTAGGGCTCTTTGGGATTGCGATTTCCACCGTTATCCTTCCCACTCTCGCACGCCACCATGTCAATCGTCATGATCATTCAAGCCAAAGTGCTATTGATTTCCGTCATACTCTAGATTGGGGCATTCGCATGATTCTACTCTTAGGTGTGCCTGCGATGGTCGGCATTGCAATTTTAGCGCAGCCGTTACTGTTAGTGTTATTTATGCGTGGCAACTTTGGCTTAAATGATGTACAAGCCGCTTCGCTTTCACTCTGGGCATTTAATGCTGGGTTACTCAGTTTTATGCTCATCAAAATTTTGGCTAACGGCTATTACGCCCGTCAGGACACTAAAACCCCTGTCAAAATTGGGATCATTGCTATGGTCAGTAACATGGGCTTTAATTTACTGGCAATTCCCTTTAGCTATGTAGGATTAGCGATGGCTTCCGCCATGTCTGCTACCCTTAACGCTTATCTCCTTTATCGTGGCTTAGTAAAAGAGGAGGTTTACCATTTTAGTCGTCAAAGTGCGGTGTTTTTTGGCAAAGTTTTATTGTCCGCAAGTGTCATGGGCGGATTAGTTTGGTATAACACGCCCACTTTACTTGAATGGCATGCAATGACCTTCTTAACACGCCTACATTGGCTGATTTGGCTGATTGGTTTTGCCGTGGTGATTTACTTCTCAATGCTAGCCTTGGTCGGTATTCGTAAACATCATTTAACCACTAAAGGATAAGCTAAAAAAATATCGCCTATTTGCTTGATTTATGCTTATAATGTCCGAATTATTTTTGCTTATAAATTTCGAACGGATAACGATTTCAATGCGACTGATTCGTGGCATTCACAATTTACCCCCAAATTTATCTGGTTGTGCGCTGACTATTGGCAATTTTGATGGTGTACATTTAGGTCATCAAGCCATTTTGCGCCATTTACGTCAAAAAGCCGATGCGTTGAATTTGCCGGTGGTCGTGATGTTATTTGAACCACAACCGCGCGAATACTTTACTGGCGAAGCCATTCCCGCACGCCTGATGCGCCTACGTGATAAATTACATTATCTCGCTCAAGCAAAAGTAGATTATGTGCTTTGTATTCGTTTTAATGAAAATTTTGCTAGCCAAACCGCCGAAGAATTTATTGAAGATTGGCTCATCAAAAAGTTGAATGTCCGCTTTTTAAGTATTGGTGATGATTTCCGTTTTGGGGCGAAACGACAAGGTGACTTTGCCCTGTTACAGAAGTCAGGCGAGGCATTTGGCTTTTTCGTGGAAGATAACCACAGTTTTTGCTGTGACGAGTTACGTATTAGTAGCACTGCGATCCGAGAAGCCTTAGCCGAGGATGATTTAGCCTATGCTGAAAAAATGTTAGGTAAACCTTATCGCATCTTAGGGCGTGTTGCACACGGCAATAAATTAGGTCGAACTATCGGTTTTCCGACAGCTAACATTCCATTACATCGGCAAGTGAACCCCGTTAAAGGGGTTTACGCGGTAAAAGTGCGGTTAAAAAATCAAGAGATTTATCACGGTGTTGCGAATATTGGTAAACGTCCCACGATTAATGGCGTTGTACAGCTGTTAGAGGTGCATATTTTTGATTTTCATTCAACTATTTATGGACAGTGCTTAGAAGTCGAATTTTGCCACAAAATCCGTAACGAATTTAAGTTTCCCTCTTTTGAGGCATTAAAAGAGCAAATCGCCCAAGATGTGGAAACCGCAAAGCATTTTTTCAGAACACAACAAATTTAAAAATTAATTTATTTTATTCATTAGGATATCAAGATGACAGTTGATTATAAAAACACTCTTAACCTGCCAGAAACAGGCTTTCCTATGCGTGGGGATTTGGCTAAACGTGAGCCAAATATGTTAAAAAGCTGGTACGAGAAAGATCTTTACCAAAAAATCCGTCAAGCGTCCAAAGGTAAAAAATCATTTATTCTGCATGACGGCCCTCCTTATGCAAACGGCACTATCCATATTGGTCACGCCGTCAATAAAATCCTGAAAGATATTATTGTGAAATCCAAAACGGCATTAGGTTATGACTCTCCTTATATTCCGGGTTGGGACTGCCACGGCTTGCCGATTGAATTAAAAGTTGAAGGTTTAGTGGGTAAACCAAACCAAAATATCAGTGCAGCACAATTTCGTGAGGCATGCCGTCAATATGCGGCAGAACAAGTTGAAGGTCAGAAAAAAGATTTTATCCGTCTTGGCGTATTAGGTGACTGGGACAATCCCTACTTAACCATGAATTATCACACCGAAGCGAATATCATTCGCGCCTTTGGTAAAGCCGTGGAAAATGGGCATCTATACAAAGGTTCAAAACCGGTTCACTGGTGTTTAGACTGCGCCTCTTCATTGGCTGAAGCCGAAGTCGAATACGAAGACAAAGTCTCCCCTTCTATCTATGTGCGTTTTAGTGCGGTGGATTCTGACGCCGTTTTAGCGAAATTCAATGCGACAGACAAAGGTACAGGTAACATTTCAGCGGTTATTTGGACGACTACGCCTTGGACCATTCCGTCTAACCGCGCTATCGCTATTCATGAAAATTTGGATTACCAACTCGTTCAATTCAATGATGAGCGTGTGATTTTAGCCAAAGACTTAGTAGAAGAAGTAGCAAAAGCGGCGGGGGTAGAACAAGTTGTCATCTTAGGCGAAAGCAAAGGGAAAGATCTTGAATGGTTACGTTTCCAACATCCGTTTTATGATTTTAGCGTGCCCTTTATTTTAGGTGATCACGTTACCACTGATGGCGGTACCGGTTTAGTACACACCGCACCAGATCATGGTCATGACGACTACATTATTGCGCAAAAAAATGGCATCGAAATGGCGGGCTTAATTGGTAACGATGGCTTGTTTAAAGCTGATGTGCCGTTCTTTGCGGGCAAAGGCGTGTTTGAATCGAATGATTTAGTGGTCGCCAAATTACAAGAAGTGGGTGCAATGCTGAAATTCAGCAAAATCAAACACAGTTACCCACACTGCTGGCGTCATAAAACCCCAATTATCTTCCGCGCCACACCACAATGGTTTATCGGCATGGAAAAACAAGGCTTACGCCAACAAGCCTTAAGTGAAATCAAAAAAGTGCGTTGGATTCCAGATTGGGGGCAAGCGCGAATTGAAAAAATGGTGGAAAATCGTCCAGACTGGTGTATTTCTCGTCAACGTACATGGGGCGTGCCAGTTGCGTTATTTATCCACAAAGAAACAGAAGAACTGCATCCACGCACCGTTGAGCTTGTCGAAGAAGTAGCAAAACGTGTTGAACAAAAAGGGATTCAAGCATGGTGGGATTTAGATACGGCAGAATTATTAGGTGCAGATGCCGACAACTACATCAAAGTACCAGATACCCTTGATGTCTGGTTCGACTCGGGATCAACCTATTATTCCGTGGTGAAAGATCGTCCTGAATTTAATGGTCAAGAAGCGGATATGTATTTAGAAGGTTCTGACCAACACCGTGGTTGGTTTATGTCTTCCTTAATGCTTTCTACCGCAACCGACAATAAAGCGCCTTATAAACAAGTCTTAACGCATGGTTTCACCGTTGATGGTCAAGGTCGTAAAATGTCAAAATCTATCGGTAACATTGTGACGCCACAAGAGGTAATGGATAAATTCGGTGGCGATATTTTACGTTTATGGGTTGCTTCCACTGACTATACTGGCGAGATTTCTGTGTCGGATGAAATCTTAAAACGTGCAGCCGATGCTTATCGTCGTATTCGTAACACCGCACGTTTCTTACTGGCGAACTTAAATGGTTTTGATCCAAAACATGATCTGGTTAAGCCTGAAGAGATGATGGTGCTCGATCGTTGGGCAGTGGATTGTGCATACCAAGCACAGAATGAAATTAAAGATGCCTACGATAACTATCAATTCCATGCAGTAATTCAACGTTTAATGAAATTCTGCTCAATTGAAATGGGTTCATTCTATTTAGATATTATTAAGGACCGTCAATACACCACTAAAGCAGATAGCCTTGCACGTCGTAGCTGTCAAACGGCGTTATGGCATATTGCAGAAGCGCTTGTTCGTTGGATTGCCCCAGTGTTATCCTTCACTGCGGATGAAATCTGGCAGTATATTCCGGGTGAGCGTGGTGAATTTGTGTTTACTGAAGAATTCTACAACGGTTTATTTGCGTTAGATGCAAATGAACAAATGAATGATGCTTACTGGCAACAAGTCATCACTTTACGTAATGAAGTTAACCGCGTATTAGAGCAAGCACGTAACGATAGAATTATCGGGGCTGCCCTTGAAGCGGAATTGACCATTTATGCGAATGACACTTACGCTCCACTCTTAGCCAAATTACAAAATGAATTGCGTTTTGTGTTACTTACCTCAAAAGCAGAAGTCAAACCATTGGCAGACGCTGATGTGGCGGAAGGTGAAGTGAAAGGCTTTGCAGTAAAAGTGGTACGTTCAGCGAATCACAAATGCCCTCGTTGTTGGCATTATTCTGACAGCAAAGATGCTGAATCGCTCTGCTCTCGCTGTGATGAAAACGTCAACGGTCAGGGCGAAGTCAGACAATTCGCATAATCTTGCACAAAGGCAGTTTATCCTGCCTTTGTTGTGCATGCTCGAATTTATTCTTACAGGCGAACATGAACGTTCGCCTCTTGCAATATTGAAACGATGTAAAGGTTATTATGACAAAATCGAAAAGTGGGCTTTCATTTCTTTGGTTAAGTGCGGTGACATTTTTATTAGATTTAAGCAGCAAATATTTCGTCGTAAAAAATTTTGAACTGTATGAAAGTATCAATATTCTTCCCGTGTTTAATTTAACTTATGTGCGGAACTATGGCGCAGCATTTAGCTTCTTAGCCGATCACGATGGTTGGCAAAAATACTTTTTTATTGTGCTTGCCATCGCGATTTCACTGATGTTGTGTTATTTTCTCGCAAAAAATCAAGCAACACAGAAATTACAGAATATTGCCTACGCACTGATTATTGGTGGGGCATTAGGTAATATGATTGATCGTTTATATCATGGTTTTGTTGTCGATTTCTTTGATTTTTACTGGGATATTTATCACTACCCAGTTTTCAATGTTGCCGACATCGCCATTTCCCTTGGTGCAGGATTGATGATTCTTGATGCGTTCAAAAATCGCCATGAGCCTGAACAACGTACAGAATAATAGAGGACGATGATGAAAATTATTTTAGCCAATCCACGTGGTTTCTGTGCCGGTGTTGATCGTGCGATTAGTATCGTAGAATCTGCGTTAGAGATTCACGGTTCACCTATTTATGTGCGTCATGAAGTGGTACACAACCGCTTTGTTGTTAATGGGTTACGCGAACGTGGGGCAATTTTTGTAGAAGAATTACATGAAGTACCGGATGGTGCGATTGTGATTTTCTCAGCCCATGGTGTTTCACAAGCGGTCCGCCAAGAAGCCAAAAATCGCAATCTCAAAGTGTTTGATGCGACCTGTCCTTTAGTGACAAAAGTCCATATGCAAGTGGCAAGGGCAAGCCGTAAAGGTACCAAGGCGATCTTAATTGGTCACGAGGGGCATCCAGAAGTCGAAGGCACGATGGGGCAATATGACAACCCTGAAGGGGGCATTTTCTTGGTGGAAAGTGTGGAAGATATTGCTAAGTTAGGGTTAAGACAAGAAGATGATTTAACCTTTATGACACAGACTACCTTGTCAATTGACGATACCAGTGAAGTGATTGAAGCACTCAAACAAAAATACCCGGCTATTCAAGGTCCGCGTAAAAACGATATTTGTTATGCCACCACCAACCGCCAACAAGCCGTGCGTGAACTGGCACAACAATCCGATTTAGTCATTGTCGTTGGTTCTAAAAATTCGTCTAACTCTAACCGGTTAGCTGAGCTTGCCTCTCGTATGGGCGTCGTCTCCAAACTGATTGATGATGCAAATGACATTGATCCAACTTGGCTAGAAAATGTAACTACCATTGGGATTACTGCTGGTGCCTCTGCTCCAGAAGTGTTAGTCCAATCGGTCGTCAAACGTTTGCAAGAATTAGGTGTTACCCGTGTAGAAGAGCTACAAGGGTGTGAAGAAAATACGGTGTTTGAAGTGCCGAGAGAACTGCGTATTACCGAAGTCAATTAGCCTCCCTCATTGCTTAATTTATCCAGACATGATGAAAACCACGGATTGAATACCCGTGGTTTTTTTATTGGCTCAACAACATGATTCAATCCTATCATCAGATGGCGATCTTTCACTCAAGGATGAAAAATTCTGGCAACAATAATTTTCTTTTTCGATCTTCATCTCAAAAAAACACCCTATTTTAGTCAAAGACCTTTCTGATCGAGAAAATAGCCCCTGTTGAATTTGTTCAACACCTTCTTCTTATTAACCTCAAATATTTTTAAGGAAGACTTATGAAATTAAAATCTCTTTTATTTTCTGTTTTTGTCTTTGTTTCTCTTTCTAACAGTAGCAATGTATGTGCTGAATCAGCAAACATGACAAAAGCGAAAACAGAACACGCTGTAGTACAAAACATACAAAGCAAACCACAGGATACACTTAATGAAAAAGTGAATATTAATACAGCCAGCGCAACTGACTTGCAACAAAAGCTACTTGGCATTGGCGCGAAAAAAGCTGAAGCCATTATCCAACACCGAGAAAAGCATGGTCCGTTTACCGATATTGAACAATTACGTGATATTCAAGGTATTGGTCAAGCTATCTTGGAAAAAAATAAAACACGCCTTCAACTCTAACCCTCCTCATCACCTCATTTTATTCACATGTGGAATCTTAGGATTCCGCTTTTGTCATTTGGCTTTATGTCGTAGAAAAGCGTATAATTTCCTCACATTTTCTTCAGTACAAGGTCTCAAATGAAACAAAAAATCGTCTTAGCAACAGGCAACTTAGGAAAAGTCAAAGAAATGTCAGATGTCTTGGCTGATTTTGGTTTTGAAGTGATTGCTCAAACAGAACTCAACATTGAAAGCCCAGAAGAAACTGGTTTGACATTTGTGGAAAATGCACTATTAAAAGCACGCTATGCCAGTAAAATGTCAGGCTTACCCGCCATTGCTGATGACTCAGGGTTAGTCGTGCCTGCCCTTGGTGGCGCACCGGGTTTATACTCTGCACGCTATGCGGGGGTAGATGGTCCTGATGCAGACGCGAAAAACCGCGCAAAATTATTACACGCGCTACATCATATCGCGCCAACACATCGACAAGCAAAATTTGTCAGCTGTATCGTCATGTTACAACACGAACACGATCCTTCTCCGATTATTGCCGAAGGAGAATGTTATGGTGAAATTGGTTTTGCAGAAAAAGGCGAAAATGGCTTTGGCTATGACAGCCTATTCTTTAGTCCTGAAGTAAACTGCACTTTTGCGGAGTTAGCAACAAGTGAAAAGAAAAAAATTTCCCACCGAGCAAAAGCGCTATCTGTGTTACAAACTAAATTAGCAACAAAAGGAGCTTAGTTATGTGGAAAAAGTGCGGTCTATTTTTAATGAGCTTTACTTTATCTCACACAGTTTATGGACTAGATTATTTACCTGAGCAAATTGAATTACTAAAAGAGGCACAAAAAGGCAATCCAGAAGCACAGTATGATTTAGCCATGAGTTTGCAGACAACTACTGATATGGCACACTTAAAACGAAGTGACTTTTTCTACTGGTTGGAGCAAGCTGCCAATAATAAATACGACGTTGCGCAAGATTTATTAGACGATATTTTGGCAGAATATGATCCGAGATTATTACAAGACTTGGCACCAAATGGGAGTCAAAAAATCTTCGATGAAGTGTATCAATTAGATAAACAGCAACCTAAAAATTACGCGCTGATTGTGAGCAAACTCAAACAAGCCGCAGAATTAGAAAACTACACGGCACTTGCCCAATTAAGCTGGATTTACGGTGACAGTCGGCTAGCCAAAAATTATGGTGTAGCATTTTCTACCATTAAGGCCTGCACTCTAGCAACGTATAACAATTTGCGCCATGGTGATATCAATAAAGAAGATATGGAGTATTTATGCAGTGGCGATGTCCTCAATCGGGCTGATTGGCCACAAGCACAAAAACTAGCCAACAAAATGGCAGCTGAAATTAAACAAAAACCAACTGCACTTTTTTCACTGTTAGACCAACTTAAATAAGGAATACCTATGCTTATTACCACGACGCCAAGCATTGAGGGAAAACAAATCATTGAATACAAAGAGGTGGTATTCGGTGAAGTGGTTGCTGGCTCAAACTTTATCCGTGACTTTTTTGCGGGCATTACTGATATCATTGGTGGACGCTCTGGGGCATACGAGTCCAAAATTGCGCGTGCTCGCAAAGAAGCCTTAGAAGAATTACAACAGCAGGCAAAACGTTTAGGCGCCAATGCGGTTGTGGGTGTCGAAGTCAATTACACATCAATCAATGGTGAAGGCAAAAGTATGTTTATGATTGTGGCAAGTGGAACAGCCGTGGTGGTACGTTAGTGAATATAAACCGCCTTCCCCCACTAAGCCTGTATATTCATATTCCTTGGTGTGTACAAAAATGCCCTTATTGTGATTTTAATTCTCATGCACAAAAAGGACATATTCCTGAACAAGACTATATTGCCCACTTATTGCAAGATCTACATCAAGATCGGCAATGTTTTCAAGACAGTATTCAAGATCGTTCTCTCCATTCGATTTTTATTGGGGGAGGAACACCTAGTCTATTTTCTGCGGAAGGAATTCATACGCTCTTATCTGGCGTTGCACAATGTCTCCCTTTTCAACCCGACATTGAAATTACGCTTGAAGCTAATCCCGGTACAGCCGAAGCAGAACGTTTCAAAGGTTATGTCCAAGCAGGTGTCACCCGCATTTCAATGGGTATTCAAAGCTTCAATGATGATAAATTAGTACGTTTAGGTCGCATCCATAATGCACAAGAAGCCAAAAGTGCGGTTGGTTTTGCCAAACTTTCCGGGCTAAAAAGTTTTAATTTAGATCTGATGCACGGGCTACCTAACCAGACCTTAGAAGAAGCGCTCTCTGATTTACAACAAGCGATTGCGCTCGAGCCTCCCCACCTTTCTTGGTATCAACTCACTATTGAACCTAATACGATGTTTGCCTATCGTCCGCCCGTTTTGCCTGATGATGACGCACTCTGGGATATTTTTGAACAAGGTCATCAACTATTAACGGAGGCAGGTTATGTGCAATATGAAACCTCTGCTTATGCGAAACCCGCTTTTCAATGTCGGCATAACCTGAATTATTGGCGTTTTGGTGATTATTTAGCAATTGGTTGTGGTGCACATGGTAAAATCACACAACCCAACGGCGAAATTAAACGTTATTCAAAAACCAAACATCCAAAAGGTTATATGCGTGGGGACTATTTGTACGAAGAAAAAACCGTTGCCACAGAAGATCTGGCTTTTGAATTTTTTATGAACCGTTTTCGTTTATTAGAAGCGGTCCCCAAAACAGATTTCACCCGACTCACTGGACTGTGTGAAGAAAGTATTCAGCCACAAATTCAATGGGCATTAGCCAAAAAATATCTTGTTGAAACGGAAGTTGCATGGCAAGTGACCGAACAAGGCAAGTTATTTTTAAATGAATTGTTAGCAGAATTTTTACCAAAATAGGCTTGTTAATCCGCTTGAATAAGATTAAAGTAAGGCGTTATTACACCATGCGCAAACGATTACGCAAGTTATATATCAATCAAAAGATGTCGTGCTACATTGCTTTTAGCACGACGTTAAACAGGATTATTTGCAATTTAAAGGAATCAACATGGATCAACTTGAAATGAAAAAAATGGCTGCGGCAGCCGCACTGCAATACGTGAAGCCCGATTCAATCATTGGGGTAGGCAGTGGCTCAACAGTCAATTGTTTTATTGAAGCGCTAGGGAGTATGCGAGATCAAATTAAAGGGGCGGTGGCGGCCTCAAAAGCCTCAGAAGCCTTATTAGCAAAACAAGGGATTGAAGTGTTTAGTGCCAATGAGGTTTCAAGCCTTGATATCTATGTCGATGGTGCCGATGAGATTAACCCACAGAAAATGATGATCAAAGGCGGAGGTGCCGCACTAACCCGTGAAAAAATTGTGGCAGCGTTGGCAAAAAAATTCATTTGTATCGTTGATACAAGTAAACAAGTTGATGTGCTCGGCTCAACTTTCGCCTTACCAGTTGAGGTGATTCCAATGGCGCGCTCCCAAGTGGCGCGTAAATTAGTCGCCTTAGGTGGCTCACCAGAATACCGCGAAGGTGTTGTTACAGATAATGGTAACGTGATTTTAGATGTCTATCATTTTGCTATTATGAATCCTGTTGAAATGGAAAAAGAATTAAATAATGTGCCGGGCGTGGTCACCAATGGCATTTTTGCTCTACGCGCAGCAGATATTATTATTGTCGGCACGCCTGAAGGTGCCAAAGTCATTGAATAACAAAAAGGAAAGCAAACATGACGACCAAAGTGTCTTTAGATAAATCTAAAATTAAATTTCTCTTATTAGAAGGTGTCCATCAAACGGCATTGGAAGTGCTACAAAATGCTGGCTATACCAACATTGAATACCATAAAAAAGCCTTAGATGATGATGAATTAAAAGAAGCCATTAAAGATGCGCACTTTGTGGGTATCCGCTCACGCACGTTCTTAACGGAAGAAGTACTTGCCCATGCACAAAAATTAATTGCGATTGGTTGTTTCTGTATCGGTACTAACCAAGTCAATTTACAAGCAGCAAAATTACGTGGTATTCCAGTGTTTAATGCGCCGTTTTCAAATACCCGTTCTGTAGCAGAGTTAGTGTTAGGGGAAATTCTCCTGTTAATGCGTAACGTTCCCCAAGCCAATGCCGAAGTACACCGTGGGATTTGGAATAAATCAGCCAATGGATCACATGAAGTACGTGGTAAAAAACTGGGTATCATTGGTTACGGGCATATCGGTTCACAGTTAAGTATTATTGCGGAGTCACTCGGGATGCGCGTATTCTTCTATGATATCGAGAATAAATTGCCATTAGGCAATGCGCAGCAATTACGTACATTAGAAGAACTTCTGTCTAGCTGTGATGTAGTGTCATTACATGTGCCTGAAAATGCCTCAACCAAAAACCTCATCAGTGCAGAACGCATCGCACAATTAAAAGAAGGCGCCATCTTAATTAATGCGGCAAGAGGAACAGTAGTAGATATTGATGCCTTAGCACAAGCCTTAGAGGCTGGCAAAATCCGTGGCGCAGCCTTAGATGTCTTCCCAGAAGAACCCGCCTCCATTCAAGAGGAATTTGTTTCACCGTTGCGTGCTTTTGATAATGTGATTCTTACGCCGCACATCGGTGGCTCCACGTCAGAAGCACAAGAAAACATTGGTGCAGAAGTATCCGGTAAATTTGTCAAATATTCAGATAATGGTTCTACCCTTTCTGCGGTCAACTTCCCTGAAGTGTCACTCCCTGAACATGTTGGTACTAAACGCTTATTACATATTCACCACAATAAACAAGGGGTACTCAATAAGATTAACCAAGTGTTTGTGGATGCTAACGTGAATATCGCCGCACAATATTTACAAACAGACCCAGCGATCGGTTATGTCGTAATCGATGTTGAGACAGAAGACACACACAGCTTATTAACGCAATTAAAAGAGATTGAAGGCACGATTCGCGCACGCGTCTTGTACTAGTGATAGACTTCATCTCATGCAAAGTGCGATCATTCAGATCGCATTTTGTCTTTTAGGGCTTATCAATTTCTGCCCAGCTTTATGCTATAATCGCCAAACTGTGACTTTACTGTGGACGGATAATTCGTATCGATGAAAAAATGGCTTACTTCGTTTTTCCTGCTCATTCTCGTGGGGTTAGGGATTTTGTTTGTTGCTTACCAACATATTCAGCAATTTATGGACACGCCGGTCAACGTCAAAGCGGATCAGCTTTTAACCGTCGAACGCGGCACCACAGGCAATAAACTTGCTACGCTTTTAGAACAAGAGAAGATCCTCGATAACGCCAATTTGCTCCCTTACTTGCTTAAATTAAATCCCCAACTCAATAAAATCAAAGCGGGAACGTATTCAATGCAAGGGGTCAATACCGTCGCAGATTTGATTCATGTACTCAATCAAGGTAAAGAAGCCCAATTCAGCATTCAATTTATTGAAGGTGATAACTTTGCGAATTGGCGAAAAAATTTGGAAAAAGCACCGCACTTAGTACAAAGCTTAAAAGGCAAAACGGAAGCCGACATTTTTGCGTTATTAGAGTTACCTCACGACGTAAAACAAATTCAAGAGTGGAAAAAAGTGGAAGGCTGGCTTTATCCAGACACTTACCACTACACGCCCAATTCTACGGATCTTGCATTACTTAAACGTGCGTCAGAGCGGATGAAAAAGGTTCTGGCACAGGCATGGGAAAAACGAGATGCTGATTTACCCCTTGCGAATGCCTATGAGATGCTCATTCTTGCCTCTATTGTGGAAAAAGAAACTGCGATTGAAGCGGAACGCGGGAAAGTTGCCTCCGTGTTTATCAATCGTTTAAGACAAAATATGCGCTTACAAACAGATCCCACTGTGATTTATGGTATGGGCGAAAAATATGATGGCAATATCCGTAAAAAAGATTTAGAAACCCCAACTGCGTATAATACTTACATCATTAGCGGCTTACCGCCAACCCCCATTGCGATGCCGAGTGAAAGTGCTTTATTCGCGGTGGCAAAACCAGAAAAAACTGATTATTTATACTTTGTTGCCGATGGTTCTGGCGGACATAAATTCAGCAAAACGCTGGCTGAACACAATCGTGCCGTACAACAGTATTTACGCTGGTATCGTAGTCAAAAAAATGGAAATTAATATGACAACAGGAAAATTTATTGTACTTGAAGGCATTGAGGGTGCAGGTAAAACAACGGCACGTGATAGCATAGTGCGTGCATTGCATGCTCATGGTATCCATGACATTGTATTTACGCGAGAACCTGGTGGAACCCCCTTAGCAGAGAAATTACGCCAGCTGATTAAACATGAAACAGAAGAACCCGTGACCGACAAAGCAGAGCTCCTCATGTTGTATGCCGCACGTATTCAATTGGTCGAGAATGTGATCAAACCTGCTTTAGCACAAGGAAAGTGGGTAATTGGTGATCGTCATGATATGTCATCACAAGCCTATCAAGGCGGAGGACGCCAACTCGATCAACATTTGCTCCATACCCTCAAGCAAACTATTTTAGGTGAGTTTGAACCCGACTTAACCCTTTATTTAGATATCGATCCCGTCCTCGGCTTAAGCCGCGCAAAAGGGCGTGGGGCTTTAGATCGTATCGAACAACAAAATTTGGATTTTTTCCACCGCACTCGCCAACGCTACCAAGAGTTGGTGCGCCATAACCCGAAAGCCGTGACCATTGATGCCTCCCAGACGATGAGCAAAGTGGCAGAAGATGTGGAAAGTGCGATAGAGACTTGGTTGACTACACATTAAACAGATGATGACATTGTATCCTTGGCTGTTGCCTTACTATCAACAACGTATTGATGCCTTCCAACAAGGACATGGGCATCATGCGCTCTTGTTTCAAGCCGAGCAAGGCTTAGGCACTGAACAGCTATTATTTGCCTTAGGTCATTGGCTCATTTGCCAGCAACCGCAAAACCAACAACCTTGCCAACAATGTCATCATTGTCATTTGTTTCAAGCCCAAACTCATCCTGATATCTATACCTTGACCCCGATTGAAAATAAAGATATTGGTGTGGATCAAGTGCGTGAAGTGAATGAGAAAATTAATCAACATGCCCAACAAGGAGGCAATAAGATCATCTATGTGCTGGGTGTTTCGCGTTTAACCGAAGCCGCTGCCAATGCGATGTTAAAAACCCTTGAAGAACCACGTCCAAATACTTATTTTCTGCTATACGCAGAAGCATCCGACTCAGTGATGCCGACGATTTATAGTCGCTGCCAAACGCAAAAATTGGCGCTCCCAGCTGAAACCAGTGCGATCGTTTGGTTACAGCAACAAACGACACAAGAAATTGCAGCAATCCAGACCGCACTTCGTATTAGCTATGGGCGACCATTGCATGCCTTAACGGTACTACAACAAGATTTATTGGAAAAACGTCGTGAGTTTTTGCGTCAATTCTGGCTATTTTATCGGAAACGTTCTCCGTTAGAACTGTTACCTTTTTTTGATAAAGCCATTCTCCTCCACCAACTTGACTGGTTACTCGCTTTTTTAAGTGATGCTCTCAAAGCAAAATTACAGATTAAAAGCGATTGGTTATGTCAGGATCTCGCTGCTGGCGTACTGCAATTAAGTCAACAACAAAGCGCACAGGCATTACTTCATGCCACACACATCATACAGAAAGTACGTACCGATTTAACGCAAATTAATGCCGTCAACCAAGAACTCATCTTATTAGACGGTCTCACTCAATTAATTACCGATGTATTTGAAGGATAAAATATGTTTATTGTCGATTCCCACTGTCATCTTGATGCACTGGATTATGAAAACTTACACAGCAGTGTTGATGACGTGGTTAACAAAGCCATGGAAAGAGAAGTGAAACATTTACTTGCTGTAGGGGTTACCTTAACTCGTTTTGAGCAAATTTATGCCACATTGGCTAAATTTAAGAATGTTTCTTTAGCATGTGGTGTACACCCCCTCGATCTGGATGATGAGCCATTTGATGCCGATCGTCTGTTGAAATTAGCTGATGATCCCAAAGTTGTCGCGATTGGTGAAACCGGATTAGATTACTATTACAGCGCAGAAAATAAAACAACCCAACAGGCGATTTTTGCCAACCAAATTCAAATTGCTAACCAATTGAATAAACCGGTAATTGTGCATACTCGCAGTGCCCGAGAAGATACCATTCGTTTGCTGGCTGAAAACCATGCGGATAAGTGCGGTGGCGTATTACATTGTTTTACTGAAAATTGGGACATGGCGAAAAAAGGCTTAGATTTAGGACTGTATATTTCGCTGTCGGGTATCATCACGTTTAAAAATGCAGAAGAAATTCGTGATGTGGCACGCCGTGTACCTCTTGACCGTTTATTAATCGAAACAGATTCCCCTTATTTAGCGCCAGTCCCTTATCGTGGCAAACAAAATCAACCTGCTTATGTACGCGAAGTCTGTGAGTATGTGGCGACATTAAAAGGCGTGTCTTTTGAAGAGTTTGCCCAACTCACTACACAAAACTTTGAACGTTTGTTCAAAATTAATGTACAATAAATCAACTATATACTGGGTGGATAATACTTATTAAGGGAAATACGATGCGAAAATTTTTTAAATACTTTTTTCTGACGGTGATTTTTGTTTTTCACCTCGTCTTATTCGCAACCGTGAATTTCGTCACACCAAGTTATGAAGTGACTAAAGTGACGGGGGTCGAGGTGAAACGGGTCGATAAAGATGGTCCGATCACGAAAGCCAATCCAGCCGATGGTCCAACCCGTGACGTCTATTTTATTAATACACAAAACCAAGATGGCAAGATTATGGTTTACCGCAATGAGGACACGCGTTGGGGTTTCCCATTCTATTTCAAATTTGGCTCAGCCAATTTACATGCTGAGGCAGAAGCATTAATTAAAGAAGGACAGAAAGTACAAATTAAATACTATGGATGGCGTTTAGTGATGTTTGATGAATTCCGTAATGCGCTCAATATTAAAGCAATGGATGAACATGCCTCACCATCACATCCAATTTTCGCCTACATTTTGTATTTTATATTACTCATTACGCTTTTCTTTTCAGTCCAATTCATTCGTGGCTGGTTTGATAGCGAAAACTAGCGCCTCTTTTCTCTCACGTGGTTTAATCTCACATTAAGCCACGTTTTGTTTCTTCCTAGCCTCCCTTACCGTTCAAAACAGAGATATTTTATGAGTTTATTTGAAGCAATTCTAAGTTTAGGCATACTGATCATTATCAGTGCGGTGATTTCAGCCGCTGAAATGTCACTCGCCGGTGCGCGAAAAATCAAACTACAAAGTTTAGTCAACGACGGTGATGCTCGCGCGCAATTAGTACTTGAGCTACAAAGCCAACCGGGACGCTTTATTACCGTTGTCCAAATCGGCTTAAATATGGTCGCCATTTTAGGTGGAATTATTGGCGAAAGTGCGATTCGCCCCTACTTAGCCCTCGTCTTAACCCAACACGTCAGTGTCGAATGGCTAGATAGCGCCGCCTCTTGGTTGGCATTCGCTTTAGTCACAACCTTATTTGTGCTGCTTGCGGATCTCGTGCCTAAACGTTTAGCGATGATTAATCCTGAAAAAGTGGCACTGCGTACTGTACGTATTATGTCTGTCTGTATTTTCTTACTCAAACCCTTGGTGATGATTTTTGATTCTATTGCCAATGGCTTTTTTAAGCTCTTTAGAATTTCGACCATACGTGAAGAAAATATGACTCCAGAAGATATCGTCGCGATTGTCGGGGCAGGAGCAGAGGCTGGGGTTGTTAATGCTCAAGAGCATTATTTGATCGAAAATATTTTTGAGATGCAACAACGTACAGTCACTTCAACGATGACAACGCGTGAAAATATTGTGTTTTTAGACCGCTCTTTTGATCGCCAAGCCGTGCTAGATACCCTCACGCACAATTCGCATTCTAAATTATTAATTTGTGATAACGGCTTAGATCGCATTCTCGGTTATGTAGAATCGCACACATTACTGACAATGTATCTCCAAGTTGAAAAAGGGGTCTCATTAACAGACAGTCGTCTTTTACGTAAAGCCCTATTTATTCCAGATACGCTCTCGTTATTTGAAGTGCTTGAATTATTCAAATCGACAGGGGAAGATTTTGCTGTGATTGTTAATGAGTACGCACTGGTGGTCGGGATTATTACTTTAAATGATGTGATGAGCATTGTTATGGGTGAATTAGTGTCGAATGAAGAAGAACAAATCGTGCGCCGTGATGAAGACTCTTGGTTGATTGATGGTGCAACGCCCTTGGAAGATGTCATGCGCGCCCTCAATTTAAGTCATTTTCCGGGCGAAGAAAATTACGAAACAATCGGTGGCTTTATGATGTATATGCTGCGTAAGATTCCGAAAAAAACCGATTTTGTATTGTATGATAAATACAAATTTGAAATTATTGATACCGAAAATGTGAAAATTGACCAACTGTTAGTTTCTCTCAGAAAGGACATTGACCCTACCGCTTAAATGCTCACATTCCCACTGCAACAGAAACAAATAGATCATAATTCTTATCCGATCTAAGTGTTTTGTTGCAGTACTCAGGGCGAAAGGCGTAGGTTAGCGAAAAATCCCACCACCAAATGCCTTTCCTCCCCATTTCCTGAGATCAATCCCTTGAGACTATTTCTCACTTGAAAAGAAAAAATCCCTACAAAGCATAAACAGCGTCATTTGATAGTACGACAGTTTTTTCATGTTGTTATGATCACTATCATATTAAAATGTCCGTTCTCTTTGTATGATAAATTCATTTTCTCGGATTGAGGTGGTAATGCAAACTCCTTTTCAATTAATGGCAAAGCCAACAGGCTCATTGTGTAATTTAGATTGTAAATATTGTTTCTATCTCGAAAAACCACATCTACAGCAACGCGCGATGAGTGATGACATGCTTGAAGCGTATGTCAAAAAATATTTACAACTTGCCCCACAAAAAGAGGTCACTTTTCTCTGGCAAGGTGGTGAGCCAACACTTGCGGGCATTGCGTTTTACCAAAAAGCCGTTGAATTCCAACAAAAATATGCTAACGGTAAAACAATCTATAATGCCCTACAAACTAATGGTGTCCTCTTAGATAAACAATGGTGTCAATTTCTGCAACAAAACCAGTTTTTAGTGGGCTTATCTATTGATGGTCCCGAACATTTGCATGATGTGTACCGCGTAACTAAAAGTCAAAAAGGCACCTTTCATCAGGTCATGCATGCACTGGAAAATCTGATTGCCTTCAACGTGTCTTTCAATACCCTCACTGTTGTCCATAAACAAAATGTGTTACATGGTAAAGCAGTTTACCAATTTCTAAAACAAATTGGCTCGACGTATATGCAGTTCATCCCTTTAATGGGTGAATGGGAACAGCAAGCGGGGGCGAAAGAATACGGTCAATTTATGATTGAGATTTTTGACGAATGGTATGCGCATGATATTGGTAAGATTGGGGTGCAGTTTATTGAGCAGTGGCTCATGGCGTTTTTAGGCATGCAACCGAGTTTATGTATTTTCCGTAAAACCTGTGGTGATCAAATGATCGTCGAACAAAACGGCGATATTTTTAGTTGCGATCACTATGTGTATCCTCACTATAAAATCGGTAATTTAATTGAAACCCCACTCAAACAAATTGTTTATTCCGCACAACAACAAAAATTCGGCGCAGATAAACAAAAGGTGTCCCATAAATGTCAGCAATGTCAATTCTACTTTGCTTGTCATGGAGGCTGTCCTAAGCATCGCACAGTACAAGGTTTCGGTGAAGCACATAATATTTTATGTGAGTCTTACTACAGTGCATTAAGCCATATGTCGCCTTACTTGAAGAAATTAGCCATTTTTTTAACAAAAAAACAAAGATTGTTATGATTTTGTGATCCAGTTCACCCTACAGATATGACAATAATCATACTCATTTTGGTGTTTCTTTTATATGCTATTTACAACTTTTCAAAAATACCCTCTTATTTAACCGCTCATAATATAAGGAGAAGTGAAATGAAAACGTGGAAATCCGCAATTAAAGCGAGCTTAATTGGTTTATTAGGTCTCGTTTCAATCAATTCTATGGCGCAAACAAATTGGCCAACAGCCCCCGTCACAATTATTACGCCTTGGGCGGTAGGCGGACTTGCAGACCAAATTAACCGTGCGATGTCGGAATATGGAAAAGAGCAATATGGTCAACCATTACTGGCAGATAATATTCTGGGCTCAGGTGGTGCAGTCGCATTAACAGAATATACAAAAGAAAAACCAAACACACACAAATTAATTTT
This sequence comes from Pasteurella multocida, assembly GCF_900187275.1. Classification (NCBI taxonomy): domain Bacteria; kingdom Pseudomonadati; phylum Pseudomonadota; class Gammaproteobacteria; order Pasteurellales; family Pasteurellaceae; genus Pasteurella; species Pasteurella multocida. The sequence goes on along the minus strand of NZ_LT906458.1, from coordinate 2,153,178 downwards.
AGGGGGTGAAGGGAGCTTTGCTATTGCACCTTTAACAATGAAAGTGGCATACAAATTTGAAGATTTCGTACCAGTCATTAACATTTACTCTTCCACTTTTGTGTTAGTCACCAATCCAAGAACAAAAGTAGACAGTATCCCAAGCTTAAAAGAGTACATTGCAAAAGGGAAAAAAATCAAAATTGCGACCAACGGTACAAACTCCTCTGAAGCATTACAATCTGCCGCTTTATTCAATGAAATGGGGGCAAAATACCAAATCATTCCTTATGACGGTGCGAATGAAGCCTTAACCGCTGTCATTTCAGGGGAAGTTGATTTTGCAACAACACACGCCTCTTTAGCAAAAGAATTCGTCAAAGCAGGAAATGCAAAAGCGGTCGTGGCCTTTGATGAGAAAAAATTGGTTGATGACGTGTATAACTTAGACAGTGTTGTCGATCACGGCTATGATACTTGGATGATCAACACTTGTGCTGTCTTTATTCGTGCCGGCACAGACCAAGCGATCATTGATAAAAACTATCAAGCTCTTAAAAACATCTTAGAAAATCCAAAACTACAACAAACCGCGAAAAATATTGGTATCCGTTTAGATATCAAAGATGGCGCAGCAGTCAAAGCCTATATTGACTCCACCATGGATAAAGCGGCTAAATATTCTAAACTCGTTAAATAACCCACAATAGCCAGCATAGTGTTGACTCTCCCACTATGTTGGTTATTTTTTTGGAGATATTGTGATGAAAATAACTTTTCGCCAAGATTTAGTCGGTGCTGCCGTTTTCCTTATTTTATCCATCACATTATGGTTGTTAGTCCCTTTACAAATTGTCATTGATGAAGATGATGGTATTACTGCACAAACCTTTCCTCGCCTGATTATTGGTCTGATGGCACTTTGTAGCTGTATTTTGCTTGTCAAAGAAATCATCAAAATTATTCGCAAACAACCAAGCAAGATGGTGACCTTAACCTTAAGCGAGGAGTTAAACGCCTCGATTGTTATTCTATTATTGGTATTGTATTGGTTTATGTTGTATTGGTTACCTTTTATGGTTTCCTCCATTATCTTTGCCTTCTTAATGTTACTGTTCTTCCGTTGCCGGAATTGGCAATACTACGCCATTGTTGCCACGGTGATTACGGCTGTTTCTTTTATTTTCGAGTATTTACTTAATATTTCGTTACCGTAGGAGTGTTTATGTTTGACCAAATCATTGCGGGGTTTAACGAGTTCTTTACTTGGGGAAGCTTTCTTTATATTAATCTAGGCCTATTTTTAGGTATCGTCTTTGGTTCGATTCCGGGACTGACTGTCATGCTTTGTTTAGTCCTCTTTCTCCCCATTACGTATTCTTTAAATGCGATTCATTCTTTTATGTTTTTATTGGGCATTTATTGTGCGGGAAGCTACGGGGGATCCATTTCTGCGATTCTCATCAAAACCCCCGGCACCCCACACGCTGCCGCCACCATGTTAGATGGTAATCCATTAGCGAACCGAGGTATGGCACAAAAAGCCTTAAACGTTGCCCTGTACGCATCATTTGTTGGAGGAATTGTCAGTGCGCTGGTATTGCTCTTCTTGGCACCAGAAGTCGCCAAAGTCGCCCTCAAAATGGGTTCACCGGAATACTTTCTGATTTGTGCCTTTGGCTTAACCATTATTGCCGGTGTCAGTGGAGAAAGTTTATTAAAAGGGATTATCTCGGGCTGTTTGGGTTTATTCCTGTCCTTCATTGGTATGGATCTGATCAGCGGCAGTACAATGCGTTTTGCCTTTGATAACATTAATTTATATGGTGGTTTTGATCTGGTTGTGGTCTTAATTGGGTTATTTGCCTTAATCGAAATTATCAATAAAGGGCGTGATCTAAAAAGCCATGGAAATAAGCAAGTCGAACCGCCTAAACTCGATAAAGGCACCGTGTCGAAAAGTGAATGGTTGCGTTTACCGAAACCCCTTGCCATTGGTTCATTATCGGGTATTTTAGTCGGTATCATTCCCGGAACTGGCGCCTCTATCGCGTCTTTCCTCAGCTATGACTTTTCCAGAAAAGTGTCTAAAAAGCCCGAAGAGTTTGGCAAAGGCTCTGTCGAAGGAATTGCTGCCGCTGAATGCGCTAATAATGCGATCACAGGTACCGCACTTGTTCCCTTATTAACCTTAGGTATCCCGGGCGATGCCGCAGTTGCTTTAATGTTAGGCGCTCTCATGATTAACGGCTTAACACCTGGTCCAAACTTATTCCAGAATCATGGCACGGCGGTCTATGCGATTATGATTGGACTGATTTTCGTTAATATTTTCATGCTTATCCAAGGCAAATATTTACTGAAATTCTTTGCCAAAGTGGTGAAAATCCCGCAACAAATTTTAATTCCTATCATTGCGGTCTTCTGCTTTGCTGGCGCTTATTCTCTCAAAGAATCCATGTTTGATGTCGGTGCTGCATTGGTCTTTGGCATTATTGCTTATCTGATGGATAAGCTTGGGTTCTCCGCAGTACCAACCTTACTTGGTCTGGTATTAGGCGCATTGACTGAAAAAAATCTCCGGCGTGCGTTACTCATTTCTGACGGAGACTGGACCCTCTTTTTAGAAAGACCGTTCTCACTGGCGTTCTGTCTCTTAATCTTAGTAACCATCATGAGCATTGTGTTCAATAATTACAAAAAAGCGAAAAAGGGCTATTAAACGAGGAAGCATTATGACTAGACCTAATATTATTTTTTATTTCACTGACCAACAGCGTTGGGATACCGTGGGTGCTTATGGGCAACCACTTGATATTACACCAACATTAGATAAATTAGCCGAGGATGGTGTGGTGTTTGAAGAAGCCTACTCTTCACAACCGGTTTGTGGTCCTTGTCGTTCAATTTTCCAAACGGGATTATACCCAACCGAAACGGGCTGTTTCCGTAATAATATTGCTCTTCCAGAAGGGGTTAAAACCATCGCGGATTATTTTAATGAAAATGATTATGACACTGCCTATATTGGCAAATGGCATTTAGCTAGTGATGGCGAACTTGAAGAAGAGCCAACGATTGATTACACCACCAGTGCGATTCCACCAGAACGTCGTGGCGGATATAAAGGCTTTTGGCGAGCCTCAGATGTCTTAGAATTCACCTCTCACGGCTATGACGGTTATGTTTTTGACGAGAATATGAACAAGTGTGAATTCAAAGGCTATCGCGTTGATTGTATTACCGACTTTGCGCTGGAATATCTCGATCAATATCAAGGCGATAAACCGTTTTTCATGACCATCTCACATATTGAACCTCATCACCAAAACGATCGTCATTGCTATGAAGGACCGGATGGCTCAAAAATCCGTTTCAAAGATTTTGAGTTACCAAAAGATTTAGCAGAATTAAAAGGTAATGCGGCAGAAATGTATCCGGATTACCTTGGCTGCTGCCGTAGCTTAGATGACAACTTAGCGCGTTTAATTGAGAAATTAAAAGAGAAAGGACTCTATGACAATACCATTATTGTCTTCGCCTCTGATCATGGTTCGCACTTTATGACTCGCAACACTGATGAAAACCTCAATGGTTATGATGACTATAAACGCTCTTGCCATTCTTCTGCGTTGCATGTCCCGCTGGTCATTGCTGGCGGCGCATTTAAAGGCGGAAAACGCGTCAAAGACTTAGTCAGTACCGCAAGTTTGCCAAAAACCTTCCTTGCCATGGCGGGCATTGATGTGGGTGATGCGATGATTGGTGAAAACCTACAAGACGTGGTAGAAAATAACATTCCAAACCGAGTAAATGAAGTGTTCGCACAAATCAGCGAAAGCCGAGTAGGTCGCTGTATCCGCACAGAAAAATACTTATATAGTGTTTTCGCACCGAATAAACATGGTGGTGTACACGCGGGCAGTGATGTATATCAAGAAGACTTCCTCTATGATTTAGAGAAAGACCCTTATGAGCTTAATAACCTCGTGCGTGATCCTGCCTACGAACAAGTACGTGTTGAATTACGTGAAAAACTCTGTGAGCATATGCTAAAAGCAAAAGAAGAACGTCCAACGATTCTTCCTGCCGCGTAGCACGATAATAAAAGAAGATCATGCTGATCCAAAAAGCCTGATCTTCTTGTCTTTTCGACATTTCATCTCCTCGGATGTCTATCCATTTTGCGCTTATCTACAGCAAACCACACTGAAAGCACATGGAATAAAATTGCAGAACATAAAAAAAAGTTTAATAATACATGAATACCTACAAAGCGCAGATCCAATCTGTTCCTTTGTTTTTATCCCAATTCGTTAGGTTCTGTTATGTATTCAAATTCTGAAAAAAATCACCGCACTTTGCTGTTCCCCATTTTCTTTTTTGTCTTCGTTAATCTCATCGTTTTCACGCTTTCGCGTTTAGGGCTGTCACTCTGGCAAGCAGAGCGTGTGAGCGCAGTCAATGGCTGGGTCGAGCTATTTGTGCAAGGGCTACGCATTGATATTGTGTCACTGTGTTATTTATTTGGCGTCCCTGCCTTATTCACAGTATTACTTTATCACCATAATGCGCTCGGTCGCGTTTGGCAAAAAATATTACGTGTTTGGTTAACCTTTGGCAGTGTCTTTATCTTGTTCATGGAAATTGCCACACCTGCATTTATTGAGACCTATGATTTCCGACCAAACCGCCTTTTCATTGAATACCTCATTTATCCAAAAGAAGTGTTTACTATGCTATTTGAGGGGCATTTGCTCTCCATGGTAATTAGCTTAGTTGTCACTGCCACTGCAACACTCTGTTATTGGAAATTAGCGGGATGGGCAGTGAAAAACTTATCTTCACCGAGTTGGAAATTCCGTCCAGTTGTTGCTCTGTTAGTGATCGCTATTGCCTTTATCGGTGCCCGATCAACTTTTGCGCATCGCGGTATTAATCCGGCGATGGTTGCCTTCTCTTCCGACGGTTTAGTCAATTCATTAGTCCTCAACTCAGGCTATTCTGTTATTTATGCTGCACAACAATTTAAAGATGAAGACAATGCTGCCTCTTTATACGGCAAAATGGCAGATGATGAAATGCTACGTATTGTAAAACAAACGCGTGGTCGTCCAGAAAGTGACTATATTTCTAGTCAATATCCAACCTTAACCAGAAACCAAGCCACTTACCAAGGCAAACCTAAAAATATTGTGATTATTTTAGAAGAAAGTCTTGGCGCACAATTTATTGGCAGTTTAGGCGGATTACCCCTTTCTCCAGAATTCGATAAATTAGCACAAGAAGGCTGGTTATTTGAGAACCTGTATGCGACAGGAACCCGTTCTGTACGTGGGATTGAAGCCGTTACCGCGGGCTTTACTCCAACACCGGCACGAGCCGTCGTCAAACTCAGTAACAGCCAACATGGTTTCTTTACCATTGCCGAATTATTAGCTAAACAAGGCTACCATACCTCGTTTATTTACGGTGGTGAAAAGCATTTCGATAATATGGCAAGCTTCTTCTATGGCAATGGCTTCCAATACATTATTGATGAATTGGATTACGTCAATCCTAAATTCAAAGCGACATGGGGAGTGAGTGATGAAGACTTATTTGATAAAGCCCATGAAACTTTTACCGCCTTACATAAAGAAGGTAAACCGTTCTTTAGTTTAGTGTTTAGCTCAAGTAACCATGATCCGTTTGAGTTCCCTGACGGTAAAATTGAACTTTATGAACAACCAAAACAAACCCGCAATAATGCGGCGAAATATGCAGACTATGCGATTGGTCATTTCTTTAAATTAGCTAAACAAGCAGATTACTGGAAAGATACGCTGTTTTTAGTCATTGCTGACCATGATTCTCGTGTCGGCGGTGCTGCGTTAGTACCGATTAAGCACTTTCATATCCCTGCTTTATTGTTAGGCGATCATGTAGAAATAAAACGTGATGCCCGTCTCGTCAGCCAAATTGATATGCCTACAACGTTGCTGTCTTTAGCTGGCATCAGTGGCGATTATCCGATGATTGGTTATGACTTAACCAAAGAAGACAATCCAAATCGTGCTTTTATGCAATATGATCAAACTCTCGCCATGATGAAAGGTAACGAGGTTGTCATCCTTGCCCCCAAAGTTGAAGCCAAAGGTTATCTCTATGATAAACAAACCAATCGTTTTACAGAGGCGAATTTATCAGAAGCGCTAAAAAAAGAAGCACTGGCACATTCACTCTTGGGTAGTTATTTATATAAAAATAGGTTATATAAATCAGAGGATAAAAAATAAACAACACTAAGCAATAATAGGACAAAAATCGTCCTACATACTGAATTTTATCTTTTAGAAAGGCTTATTAATTGAAATAAAATGAAAAATTACGGCGTAATCGATCATTTTATTTCATTTTTCAGCACAAAAAGTGATATAAATATAATCATCATAAAAAAAAGATATTGAGGGGAAAAATGTTAACACCAATTCAAAACTTTCTGAAACAAGAAGCGGCAGGTGGTATTCTGCTGTTCATTTTTGCAACCTTAGCCATTATTTTAGCCAATACCCCATTAAGTTATTTATACTTTGATTTTTTGCAAACACCAGTGAGTGTCCAAATTGGTGCATTCATCATCAATAAACCGCTTTTAATGTGGGTCAACGATGGTCTTATGGCCGTGTTTTTCATGCTCGTCGGAATGGAAGTTAAACGTGAATTACTAGAAGGCTCGTTATCCAGTTATCAACGTGCTGTTTTTCCCGCCATTGCGGCAACAGGCGGTATGGTTGTTCCTGCAATTGTCTTTCTTGTGTTTAACGCAACACATCCTGAATTTCAAGAGGGATGGGCGATTCCGATGGCAACGGATATCGCTTTTGCCCTTGGCGTCATCGCCTTATTAGGTAAACGTGTTCCACTCGCGCTGAAAATTTTCTTGTTGGCACTGGCGATTATTGATGACTTAGGGGCGATTGTTGTTATTGCGCTATTTTTCTCTCATGATTTAAGTCCACAAGCCTTTATCTTCGCGGGGGTTGCTGTGGCAATTTTGATCACAATGAACCGTTTAAAAATTACTGCACTCTCGGCTTACGGCATTGTCGGTATTATTCTTTGGGCATCCGTACTCAAATCAGGTGTACACGCCACTTTGGCGGGAGTGATTATCGGTTTTTGTATCCCATTAAACGGTAAGAAAGGCGAGCGCCCACTAGATGACTTTGAACATACTTTATCACCTTGGAGTGCCTTTGCGATTCTCCCACTGTTTGCTTTCTGTAATGCTGGGGTTTCATTAATTGGTATGGGAATGGATAACTTAACCTCTACGTTACCAATGGGGATTGCCCTTGGCTTACTCTTAGGTAAACCTCTGGGGATTTTCTCATTCTGTTTTGTGGCAGTAAAATTAGGCATTGCTAAGCTGTCTGAAGGCATTAATTTCAAACAAATTTTTGCTGTGTCTGTACTCTGTGGAATTGGATTTACCATGTCCATGTTCCTTGCTGGTCTCGCCTTTGGTGGAGAAAGTGATAGCGAAAATGTCACTGCACTCGCCCGTTTAGGTATTCTGATTGGTTCTGGTTTCTCCGCAGTGTTAGGTTATTTACTGTTGAAAATGTCCACAAAAGACCCCATTGAGGCACAATAAATCAAATAAAAAACACCACCAACAAATATAAGAGTGGTGTTTTTTTATCCATTAGAAAAAAGAGCATTGACGACAGGCATGCTGCCAATCAGACAAGCCTCCAGTGCTTCACAAACACAGGAATAGATTATGTTACGCGTACGCTATGCACATGAAAGAGGAAAAAGTCATCCCGCAATCCACTGGCTAAGGGGATATCATAGTTTTTCCTTTGCTGATTATTATTCTCCCCAACATATACACTTCTCACATTTACGTGTGATTAACGAAGATATTATTGCCCCACAACACGGTTTCGGTATGCATCCGCATCAAGATATGGAAATTTTAACCTATATCTTGTCTGGCACAATTGAACATCAAGATAGTATGGGTAATCACACCCAATTACATGCTGGCGAATTTCAAATCATGTCGGCAGGATCAGGCGTGCATCACGCTGAAATCAATCCAAGTAGTGAGCATGATGTCCATTTATACCAAATCTGGATCTTACCGAAGTCAAAAGGCATTGCACCGCGTTATGAGCAAGGTCGCTTTGCTGACACAGAAGGGGCAACCTTAATTTTATCCCCTGAGGCAAAAGACGGCGCCTTTTATATTCATCAAGACATGTCTTTATGGCGTTGGCAACTTAGTTTAGAACAAAGTGCGGTCAAAACGATTCCACTTTTGCCAACGCGGCGCTATTGGCTACAACTGGTAAAAGGACAACTCCGTGTGAATGACGTCCTACTCAACACCAGTGACGGTCTAGCAATTACACACGAAAATGCCTTACAGATTGAACTGATTCAAAACAGCGAATTTTTATTGTTCGATTTAGTATAACACAAGAAAAATAGCGGAATTCTCCGCTATTTTTTGTTATCCTTAGTCTAATTTAAGCTCTATGGATATTTGCTATGACAGATCAACACGCTTTTGCGACCGAACAAGTGCAACTCGACCCGACTTTATCTCCTACCACAGAAGAAACCACGCATTTTGGCTTTAAAACTGTGGCAAAATCGGAAAAACAAAAAATGGTTGCCAATGTCTTCCATTCCGTCGCGGGCAAATACGATTTAATGAATGATTTACTTTCATTTGGTATTCATCGCGTTTGGAAACGCTTTACCATTGACTGCAGTGGGGTACGTAAAGGACATAAGGTGTTAGATCTGGCGGGTGGAACGGGAGATTTTACGGCAAAATTCTCGCGCCTTGTAGGACCTAGCGGTGAAGTGATCCTTGCTGATATTAATGATTCGATGTTACGGGTCGGTCGGGAAAAACTGCGTAACCTCGGCGTTGTCGGCAATGTTAATTATGTACAAGCTAATGCTGAAGCACTGCCTTTTCCTGACAACACTTTTGATTGTGTGATCATCAGCTTTGGTTTACGTAACGTCACAGACAAAGACAAAGCACTACGTTCTATGTTTCGCGTGTTAAAACCCGGTGGTCGCTTATTGGTGTTGGAGTTTTCCAAACCGATTTTAGATCCACTCAGTAAAATTTATAATTTCTACTCTTTCAATATTTTGCCTAAAATTGGCGAAGTGGTGGTCAATGATAGTGAAAGTTATCGCTATCTTGCTGAATCTATCCGTATGCACCCCGCACAAGATGTTTTAAAACAAATGATGATTGACGCTGGCTTTGAACAAGTTAATTACTATAATTTAAGTGCAGGCATTGTAGCATTACACCGAGGTTATAAGTTCTAACATTGAGGGGAGACCCACATGAAATATCGAGCTAAAAATCATTCAAAACAGGTCTTGATATTACTAGGACTCGATATTCTGATTTATGTGGTACAAATAGGGCTAAGCCGTGAAATTATGCAAGCAACTGATGCGCTCTTATTCGTAAATAAAAACATCGCTAACATGATTTAGCGACAATCACGATGTTTGACAGTATATTAGCAATTCCCCTTGCCTTGCTATTTTCTTAATTGTCATCCAGGTACAACAAATTCAGAATAAATATCAACCCAAAGAAGCAAACAGCAACAAAAAAATCACCCAGAGTGCCTTAGTGAGCTAAAGAGTATCTATGCAATTCACCTTTTTTCAGCAACTGATGTTGCCACAATATCTATGCGCAGGTGTAGAAACACTGCTTAATAAATTGATTCAACAGACCGCTTATTGCGCGCCCTATTTACGCAAGCTCAATAACAAGGTTTTAGCAGTCAAATTACAAAAAATAGACTTACCAATCTATTTTTTCTTTTCTTCACAACGGATTGAGTTACTCAGCCGATATGAAGGTGAAACTGACTGTGCTGTGGATATTGCGCCAAGCTTACTGTTTCATTTGCCGAAGAAATCGCAGTTAAGCCAATTTATTAATGATAAGTCCATTTACCTGCAAGGCGATTTACAGGTGTTACAAGATTTTGTCGCCCTGATTGAATTTTTAGAGAAAGATCCCGCAGAATTGCTTTCTCCTTATCTTGGCGATGTCCCTGCACAAACGGCAGTAGATTTTCTGACGAAATTAACCCGTTCGATAAAATACAAACTTAACCAAAGCCAACAATTTTGGGGTGAGCGCTTAACGGAAGAATGGCAAGTTATTTCACCAAGTTTGGCTATCGCGGATTTTTGTGATCAAGTTAAACACTTAGAACACCAAACCGCGCATTTAGAACAAAAAATTGAAATGCTTTTCAAAAAGAAATAGCCCAATAGGGACAACCCATGCAAATTAAAGATATTTCCCACTTATATAACATCATTAAAACTTTCTTACTTTACGGGATTGATGAGGCCCTACCCCAGCACCGCTATACACGTGCAATCCGCTGCTGGCGAAAAACCCTATTTTGGCTACGAAATCAACATAAGGACAAAACATTTGGTTTGCGTTTACGCCTTGCGCTACAAGAGTTGGGACCAGTTTGGATCAAATTAGGACAAATGCTTTCCACGCGTCGTGATTTATTCCCCCCTGACATTGCTGATGAATTAGCGTTGTTACAAGATCAAGTCGATCCCTTTGATGGCAAGATCGCCAGAGCACAAATTGAAAAAGCGCTAGGCGCGCCACTCGAAACATGGTTTGATGAATTTAACGAAACAGCCTTAGCTTCAGCTTCGATTGCACAAGTCCATACGGCAAAATTTAAGCAAAACGCACCGCACTTAGAAAGCCGTTTGGCAGGAAAAGAAGTGGTATTAAAGGTTTTACGCCCTAACATCCAACAAATGATTAATGCTGACTTAAGTTTAATGTACAAAGTAGCAAGTTGGATCCCGCGCATAAAAGCAGAAGGACGCAGACTACGCCCTGTGGAAGTCGTGCGCGAATATGAAAAAACCCTACGCGATGAATTAGACTTACGCCGTGAAATGGCGAATGCGATTCAATTACGTGCCAATTTTGAAAACAGCCCAATGTTATACATTCCCGAAATGTATAAACAATTTTGTCATCAAACCGTCATCGTCATGGAACGTATTTATGGGATACCGGTTTCCAATATTGAAGAACTCCATGCTAATGGCACCAATATGAAATTACTGGCGGAGCGTGGTGTACAGGTATTTTTTACTCAGGTTTTTCGTGATAGCTTTTTCCATGCCGACATGCACCCGGGTAATATTTTTGTCAATCGAGCACATCCTGACGATCCCCAATATATTGGGATCGATTGTGGTATTGTGGGACGCCTCAATGATCATGATAAACGTTATTTAGCGGAAAGTTTTGTGGCGTTTTTTAATCGCGACTATCGCCGTGTTGCGGAAATGCATGTTGCATCGGGTTGGACGCCCAAAGACACGAATATTGATGATTTTGAGCAAGCTTTTCGTGAGGTGTGTGAGCCAATTTTTGCTAAACCCTTATCCGAGATTTCCTTTGGACATGTGCTCTTAAACCTGTTTAATGTGGCACGCGAATACAATATGGAAGTCCAGCCACAATTGGTGTTACTACAAAAAACGTTACTTTACATTGAAGGGTTAGGCAGACAGCTTTATCCACAACTAGATTTATGGGATACCGCGAAGCCCTTCTTACAAAAATGGCTCGATGAGCAAATGGGCATAAAAGCCTTTACTAAATCTGTTAAACAAAAACTGCCATATTGGCGTGAACATTTGGTTGATTTACCAGAAAATGTGATGGATGCCCTCGCGCAACAAAAAATTATCGCTGATGAGTTAATCCATTTAAATCGCACCTTAGCCAAAAAACGTAACATTCCTCACTTCACCTCCTTTATTCTGGGGTTATGCACTGGCTTAGTGATCTGGCTTTTAATTTACTTACTAAGCTGATCAAACGCAAAAGAAGAGAAAATAATGTGAATTGGCTATTGTTCAAACGCAGTAAAAAAGCTATATTCACCAACATTCATTTTTCAACATACTAAAGAAGGATAAAATATGGGTGGCATTAGTATTACGCAACTACTTATTATTGTAGCAATCGTTGTTTTATTATTTGGTACAAAAAAATTGAGAACATTAGGGTCTGACTTGGGCGAATCCGTAAAAGGTTTCAAAAAAGCCATGGCAGATGATAACAAAGAAAAAGATGCCGAATTCAAGTCATTAAACGATGACAGCGAAACTACAGCAAAAACTGAAAAAGCAAAAGACAAAGAACAAGCATAATGTTTGATATTGGGTTTTCTGAGTTATTTCTTATTTTAGTCATCGGTCTGCTTGTGCTCGGACCGAAACGTTTGCCTGTGGCAATTCGCACCGTCATGGGCTGGGTTGCAACAATTCGTGGTTTAGCCTCCAATGTGCAAAATGAACTAAAACAAGAACTGAAATTACAAGAGCTGCAAGAAAGCATAAAAAAAGCAGAAGAACTCAATTTCCAACAACTCTCGCCTGAACTCAGTAAAACGGTTGAAGAATTGAAAGCCTCGGCTGAAAAAATGCGTACCGCGCTAGAACAAAAAGCCGCAGCGACCAATACAACACTGGAAGAACAGATCAAAGAGATAAAAAATGCAACAGAGAGCACATCACAAACACTGACGGAGCAACTCACCCCGTCTGAACAAGTGACGGAGGCAACAACCGATGATGTCCTGTCTCCTGCAGAACAAGCAGAACTTGCCGAAGAAAACGATGAAATGGCTTATATCCAGCAATATTATCCCGATGACGATGATGAGCCGGTATTTGCCTCAAAAGTAAAACCTCAAACAGAAGAAATACAAGATAAGAAAGCCTAATGCGTGTTGAAGATTCTCAACCTCTGATCAGCCACTTAATGGAATTACGTGATCGCCTACTACGAGCGATCATTTTTGTTGCGGTCGTTTTTTGTGCCTTAGTGTATTTTGCCAACGACATCTATAACTTTGTGGCCTCGCCTTTAATTGATGTGTTACCGGCTGGCGCCAGTATGATCGCCACCAATATTGCTACCCCTTTCTTCACACCAATCAAATTAACTGCGGTGGTTGCCGTCTTTCTCTCCGTGCCTTATTTACTCTATCAAGTCTGGGCATTTGTGGCACCTGCCCTCTATCAACATGAAAAACGCTTGATTTACCCGCTCCTGTTTTCCAGTACTGTCCTGTTTTATCTTGGGGTGGCTTTCGCTTATTATGTTGTCTTTCCTCTCGTGTTTGGTTTCTTAACCAAAACCGCCCCAACAGGTGTCGCGATTGCTACAGATATCAGTAGCTATTTGGATTTTGTATTGACGATCTTCTTAGCATTTGGAGTCTGTTTTGAAGTGCCTGTGGCGATTATTTTATTATGTTGGACAGGCGTCACTACACCCGAGGATCTTAAAGGCAAACGCCCCTATATTATTGTTGCTGCTTTTATTATTGGCATGCTATTAACACCACCCGATATTTTCTCGCAAACCCTACTTGCTATCCCAATGTGGTTATTGTTTGAGGTTGGTGTGATTTTTGCACGTTTTTATCGCCCTAGAGAGGATGAAGAAACGCAATAGTTCACGAGGCAGACCAACGTGTCTGCCTTATTTTTAGCGCGAAGACTGACTTAAACACGAGGACGCTATTCATGACACAACAAATTTTTGCCAGTTTCCCTCAACGTCGCCTACGCCGTATGCGGAAACAAGCTTTCAGTCGCCGTTTAATGGCAGAAAATAAACTCAGCGTAGAGGATTTAATTTATCCCGTTTTTATTATTGAAGGCGAAAAGCAAAGGGAACCCGTACCTTCCATGCCTGGTGTAGAACGCTTAACCATTGATGAGCTATTAATTGAAGCCGAACTTTTAGTCAAATATGGGGTACCGGTGATTGCGCTTTTCCCGGTGATTGCACAAGAGAAAAAATCCTTAATGGCAGAAGAAGCTTATCATCCTGATGGCTTAGTACAGCGCGCGGTAAAAGCATTAAAGGACAAATTCCCAACTGAACTTGGCATACTTACTGATATTGCCCTCGATCCCTATACTACACATGGACAAGACGGGATAATTGATCAACATGGCTATGTATTAAATGATGTCACTAGCGATATTTTAGTCAAACAAGCGCTTTCCCATGCGAAAGCGGGCGCAGATATTGTAGCACCAAGCGATATGATGGATGGTAGAATTGGCAAAATTCGCCATGCCCTCGAGGAAAAGGGGTTTATCAATACACTCATTATGGCGTATTCTGCCAAATATGCTTCTCATTATTATGGACCTTTCCGCGATGCCGTCGGTTCTGCCACCAATTTAAAAGGGGGCGATAAAAAAACTTATCAATTAGATCCGGCCAATAGTGATGAAGGACTACAAGAAGTGGCATTAGATTTACAAGAAGGGGCAGATATGGTGATGGTCAAACCCGGCATGCCGTATTTAGATTTGGTTTATCGCGTGAAAACCCATTTTGGCGTGCCAACTTTCGCTTACCAAGTATCGGGTGAGTATGCCATGCATCAAGCTGCGATCCAAAACGGCTGGCTCAAAGAAAAAGAATGTATTATGGAATCTTTATTGTGCTTCAAACGTGCTGGCGCCGATGGGATTTTGACGTATTACGCCAAACAAGTAGCAGAATGGCTATATTGGGACAAACAACATCAATAATGTCTCTTGCAATAAAAAGTGCGGTCAAAATTTCATACGTTTTGACCGCACTTTGCTTGTAATAAAGGGAAGGAATTAAGCCTCAATGCCTTCAAATAATGCCGTACTTAAATAGCGTTCTGACGCAGACGGTAAAATAACTACGATTAATTTCTCGGCAAATTCAGGTAATTTTGCCAAACGATCTGCGGCAGCCACCGCCGCTCCTGATGAAATCCCCCCTAAAATGCCTTCTTCTGCCATTAATCGACGTGCAGTTTGCATGGCTTCCTCACTACTCACGGTTTCAACACGATCCACTAATGCAAGGTCTAAATTTTTAGGGATAAAGCCCGCGCCAATGCCTTGAATTTTATGTGGGGCAGGCTTGATCTCTTCACCGGCTAAAGTTTGACTAATCACCGGTGATTCCGCAGGTTCAACTGCCACAGAGAGAATCGCTTTACCTTTATCTTGTTTAATATAACGGCTAATCCCTGTAATCGTCCCGCCGGTGCCAACACCGGCAACCAGCACATCAATTTGACCATCCGTATCACGCCAAATTTCCGGTCCAGTTGTTTGTTGGTGAATGGCTGGATTAGCCGGATTTTCAAACTGCTTTAACATCACATAGCGTTGTGGATCAGACGCGACAATTTCTTCTGCTTTGGCAATTGCCCCTTTCATGCCCAATGCACCTTCCGTTAAAACTAAATTGACGCCCAATCCACGTAATAAACGTTTACGTTCTGCACTCATGGTTTCTGGCATCGTTAAAGTGATTTTATAACCGCGTGCAGCTGCCACATAGGCTAAGGCGATCCCAGTATTCCCACTGGTAGCATCGACAATTTCTTTTTCTTTCGTCAAAATGCCGTCTTTTTCTGCTTGCCATACCATATTCGCCCCAATACGGCACTTCACACTAAAACTGGGATTACGCCCTTCCACTTTGACCACAATATTGCCTTGACCAAAGTGTTTCAAGCGCACAAGTGGTGTATTACCAATTGAATAAGAATTATCTGAGTAAATGGTCATCTTGTATTCCTTCTGTGTTCAATCCATTGAGTAATTAAGCCATAGCTTAGTTCTACCATAATTCCAATCCCCACAAAAATAGCCATTTGCTATATTTTATAACAAAATACTATTTTACAATGCTGACTGTACTCGCTCGACTTACGCCTTCCTGATTAACCGGTTTCATGGCTAAATGCTCGCGAAAATGTGTCACCCACATCGCCGTCGCACCACAAACAGCAACAGGAATCACCACCAAATTCACTAAAGGAATAAAAGTACACAGCATTACCAAACCACCGAAACTTAAGCTAAGTGCTCTCTTTTCTGCTAATTCTGCTTTCATCACAAAAAAAGGCACTTTATGGTTATCAAAAGGATAATCACAATATTGAATTGCCATCATCCATGCCGTAAATAATGTCACAATAATCGGAATAACGCTTTGCCCTAAAACCGGCACAAAACCTAATAAAAATAAAATAATCAGTTTTGGTAAACTATACACTAACTTTTGCCATTCTTGCCCAAGCATCCGTGGAATATCTTTCATAAAATCCCATACACTGCCCTCCACCAGATTTTCACCTGTCAGCATTTTTTCGACTTTCTCCGCTAACAAACCATTAAAAGGTGCAGCAATAAAGCCTGACAAGGTCGTGAAGACAAAATAAAACAGGACTAAAATCATCAAAATAGCAAATATCAGCAAAATGCTACTCAACCAACTTAACCAATCTGGAATCGAGAGCATGAGCATTCCAATCATTTTTTCAATTTGTGTAATAAAAAGCCAAAATAATCCGCTTAGTAACACGATGTTTAGTAGGATTGGCATAATCACAAAACGGCGTAGCCCTTTCTGAGTAATTAAATGCCACCCCATCATAAAATAATGAAAGCCTTGCTTCAGTTCAGCATGCGATAACATAAGTTCTCCCGATAAATTAACAAAGCGCTAGCATACAAAGCGAGCACTCAAAAAGCAATTTTTTGCTGTTTTTTTCATCCTTGGATTGTCATAACAAATGATCAACAAGCCCTAGAAAATATGATAAGCTTATGCGAGTTTTATCCTTTTAATAATGATGAGGAATGGATAATGGATTTGAATACAATTTTAATTATTTTAGGCATTATCGCATTAATTATTTTGGTGGTTCATGGCTTATGGGCCAATCGCCGCGAAAAGTCACAATACTTTAAAAGTGCGAATACCTTTACGCGAGATTCTCGTCTAAGAGAACCTCCGGCGCATATCCAATCAGCATCAGAAGAAAAAAAGGATGCGAACACCAGTACACCTACCGCCGAGGTTTCTCCGGCACAACGTACCTTTGCTTTTGAAGCAGAAAAACAATTCGCCCATGAACAACAAGCCGTTGAACAAGCGATTGAAAATATCAAAATTACTTTGCCTAAAGAAGAGCAACCTTATCAAGCTAAAATTGAACCCGATACCCCACCAACCTCTCCCGCGTTAACCACCATTGCAGAGGTTGAGAATTATGCAAATCAAGAAGAAGGGATCGATACTCACTCCGAACAATTACGCCAACAATTGGCTGATCTCGCACAACAATCACCTTCCGTGACATTAGCTGCATTACAGGAAGAACAAGCCTTAATGGAAAGTCAAGCTCAGCAACAAGCAAGCGAAAATGTAAGCCAAGACACGGATGCCACTTTTATTATGATGTACGTCGTTGCACCTGAAAATTATCAATTCCAAGGCGCAAGACTGGCTAAAATTTTAGATGAATTAGGTTTCTTATTTGGTGAACATAATATTTATCACCGCCATTCTGATTTAAGTGTCAACAGCCCAGTCTTATTTAGTGTTGCCAACATCGAACAACCTGGGACATTTGATTACAATATGCATGACTTTAGTACCGTTGGGATCGCCCTCTTTATGCAGTTGCCATCAGAAGGCAATGATCTGATGAATTTACGCATGATGATCCGTGCAGCGAAAAGTATTGCGGAAGATCTTGGCGGCTTTGTCTTAACTGATCAACAAGCCATTTTTGATGACCAAGCGGAAAAAGCCTATCTTGATAAAGTCAGATAACCTAAAACGCGCAATAAAAAAGGACCGTCTGGTCCTTTTTTGTTACTTAGCTAACTTAATCTTTTTTGTTTTTCAGTTTATTCCACACTTTGTCTTCTTGCCCACGCCACAAACGCTGAATATTGTCATGATGGCGATAAATCAACAAGCAACACACTAAAGCGACAGGGAAAGTAAACTCGGGCTTAAACCACCACACATAGAAAGGTACCAGAAGCGCGGTCATCACTGCACTGAGCGAAGAATAACCACTCACGAAGAAAATCAATAACCAAGTGCCCAGCATACTGCCAGCGACACCCCATGAGATCGGCGCAATAGCACCAAATGCCGTTGCCACCCCTTTTCCGCCTTTAAATTTAAAGAAGATTGGGAAAATGTGCCCTAAACAAGCACCTAATGCCACCATCCCTAATTCAAAATGAGTCAAACCAAGATAATAGCCTAACCAAACAGGTAACATACCTTTGAGCATATCAAACAGGAGTACACTCAATGCCACCCAACGCCCACCAATACGCAAGACATTGGTTGCACCGGGATTATGAGAACCACTTTCTCTTGGATCAGGCAACCCCGCTAAACGACACAATAAAATTGCACTAGAAACAGATCCTAATAAATACGCCAGGAACAGATAGAAAATCGCAAATAGGCTCATTTTTTGTCCTTTAGAGTGGTCGGCATGGAAAAATTTTATTCGTCTATTGTACATAAAGTTGATAGCATAAGCCTAATGAAATTTCATATTGGAAGGAATAAATGAATGATTGATCACATTTTCATTGAGGAACTGACCGTTTTCGCTCAAATTGGGGTATATGACTGGGAACAGCAAATTAAACAAAAATTAGTGTTTGATCTGGAAATGGCATGGGATTGCCGTCAAGCGGCAGAAACTGACGATGTGCAATATTGTTTAAATTATGCTGAAGTGAGTGCGTTTATTCTTGATTATGTGCAATCAAAACCCTTCTTATTGATTGAACGCGTGGCATATGAAATGGCGGAGCAATTACAACAACGCTTTGGCATCCGCTGGTTACGTTTAAAATTGAGTAAACCGAAAGCCGTGGCACAAGCACGTAATGTCGGCATCATTATTGAGCGCGGAATACGATGACGAACAAACAAGGTTATGGCTATTTTTGCTTACTGTTAGCCACCCTCTTTTGGGGCAGTAACTACCTATTTGGCAAAATACTCAGCACGGACATTCCACCCATTGTGTTAAATTATGCTCGTTGGTTTCCGGCTGCCTTAATCTTATTGCTATTATTTAGTAAACGTAGCTGCCAATTTACGCCCGTGATCCGTCAACATTGGCGAATTTTGATCGCACTTTCTCTGCTGGGTATTGTGATTTTCCCAGTATTTTTATATCAGGGTTTACAAACCACAACGTCGCTCAATGCCAGTATTTACCTCGCGGTAGTCCCTATTTTTGTCTTATTTCTCAACCGCCTTGTCTTTGGTGATCCTATTGATTTTACGGGATTGACTGGTGCATTGTTTAGTTTTGTTGGAGTTCTTTGGCTACTTAGCCAAGGCGATATACAACGTCTAACTCAATTAGAAGTGAATCAAGGGGATTTATGGGCACTCGGCTCTGCACTGAGTTGGTCTATTTATTGTTGTCTGATTCGTCTTAAACCAGCACACTTACCCAATACGGTGCTGTTAACTACGTTAGTTTGTATGGCAATGTTACTTTTTACCCCGCTCTTCATTTGGCAATATCAACAATTGCCACCTGCATTTTTCTCTACGTTAACACCAACACAATATAGCATTATTACTTATTTAATCATCGGTCCATCGATCCTATCTTATGGCTTTTGGAACTATGGGATTTCGCTAGTGGGTGCGGATAAAGGCGCTGCCTTTACAAATGCCACACCGTTATTCGCAGCGTTATTAGGGGTATTAGTGTTAAATGAAACTCTTGCGTTCTACCACATGATCAGTGCGGGTTTAATCATTGCTGGGCTATTACTTTGTAACCGAAAATCGTGCTCGTCTTAGAGAAGCATTTCTACTTAATCGTTAAAACCAGTGCTTTTTGTCTTCTCGAAATTGGGGAATGTCGCCCTGTTCATAAGGATTATAATGTTCACGATGACAACCAAATTCTTGTAAATAGCAAATTTGATTGTGCCCAGACCATTTAATTAGCGACATACCATCAAATGCCTCTTTCCTGCCATCTTGCATTTGATCATGGAAGGTCCACTCTACAATCGTTTGATTGCCTTTATGAAAATACTGCTTGATTGCCCAAACCTGTACTTTACCACGCTGGTTCCACTCGCTAAACCAATGCTTGAGCGTTGCGCGATCAGTATATTTCGGTCCCCAGCTTTCAATATAAATCACATTTTCCGTAAAGATCCGATCAATACCTAAATCTTGTTGTTGCAGCCACATCTCAAACCATAAGGCTATCGTGGCTTCTCGTTGTTGTTGCATATTTCCTCCCTCACTACGATGTTTACGCCATCAACATTAACAACTGTTTCAACTCGGTAATTTCTAAGGTTGGCATTAATCTTGCTTCTGGGAAATCCCGTAGCACTTTGCCTGAAAGATTAATCCAAACCGCCTGACAATCAGCCTGAATCGCGCCTTGTACGTCTGTCATTAAATTATCACCGACATGTAAAATCTCGTGCGGCTGAACAGCAAAGTGTTGTGCGGTTTGATGGAATAAATCTTGATGGGGTTTCGCTCTGCCCTGTTCACCGCCCCGTAGTACGAGATCAAATTGCGATAAACCAATACGTTGTGGCTCGACATTACCGTTAGTAATTGCCACCAGTGGATATTTTTGTTTTAGTAAATTCAACACGTGTTGGCTTTGCGCCGGCACATCAATTTTATGACGCCATTCCACAAATAACGCCATAGCGTGTTGACAAACTCGCTCAATCTCTGCCGCACTTTTCTGGTAATTTGCTAAGAGTTGGTGCAAGGTTTCAATACGCCAAGCAACCACATCTTCACACAACATAGGATGCTGCTGTTCGATACGTTGCTTCCACGCTCGCCATTCTTCCGGTGAGATATCCAGTTGACTTTCAAGTTTAACTTTTTCAATAAAATTTTCTTCCGCGAGGCGAATCACGTCACTGTTATCATACAGCGTATCATCCAAATCAAAGCTGATTAACTTAAAAGGACGTAAAGTGCGGTAGAATTTCATACAATTTTCCTATTTTTTGCGTTTCGCACGCGGATGTGCTGAATCATACACCTCCGCAAGATGTTGAAAATTTAAATGGGTATAAATTTGAGTAGTGGATAAATTACTGTGACCTAATAATTCTTGTACCGCGCGTAAATCAGAGCTCGCCTCGAGCATATGTGTGGCAAAGGAATGACGCAGTTTATGTGGATTTAAATGACTGCTTAGTCCTTGTTTAATTCCCCAAACTTCGAGCCGTTGTTGAATAGCTCTGTGAGTAAGGCGATTGCCTAATTGGCTGACAAACAGCGCTTCATCTTTTGGGTTAAACAAGATACGCACTTTCAACCACTGTTGAATTACATGAGAGGCATAACGCCCGAAAGGCACAATACGTTCTTTATTACCTTTACCCATCACCCGCACTTCTCGTACTCGAGTATTAATGCTGTTTAAATTCAAACTTTGTAATTCGGATAAACGTAGACCGGAACTGTATAACAACTCTAAAATCGCTCGATCCCGAATATCAATTGGTTCCTTGCTATCGTTGTTCAGTAATTGCTGTACTTGTTCAGCGTCAATATTCTTCGGTAAGTGTCGATTTTGTTTTGGGGCAGACACGCCAGTAGCGGGATTGACGTTAATATCTTGTTGTTGGACTAAATAGGTAAAAAAACGGCGTAATACCGACAAACGTAATGCTAAACTGCGTTCTTTTAAACCATCTTTATTACTTTGCGCCAAAATAAAACGTACAACACTGGGGGTTACGGCTTGCCAGCTTGTGATCCCATTTTCCGCCAGAATGTCCACAATGCGATAAAGCTGACGCTGGTAATTCGTCAACGTATGCGGGCTTACTTGTCTTTCAATGCGCAGATAATTCCAATATTTGTCTAACTGTTCTTGCATTCCACTCCCCGTTATCCCACTTATTTTTAACACAAGCCAACTCAGGCTTTTTTAAAACTGTCCACCCATCGTCCCAAATGTAAGGTGACAATATCCACTAAATGTTTCAAAAATTCAGTATCTTGCCCATTATGAAAATGACGCTCATCTCTGGCAGAAAATAACAAAAGTGCGGTCGGTTTTTGCGAGGTTTTTCCACCTAACAAACAACAGGCGACCGAACCAATCGGAAATTCTTCCGGTAAAAATAGCATGGTTTTTTCTTTATGTGTCATTTGCCCCAAATAAAAACGGCGTAAACCAAAACGCTCTAAGCGTACTATCTCAAACGCTTTACGATCAAGCCACACTTCATCCGTTAAACTTTCACCTTTCTGCCACGCATCAGTAAATAAGAGGATTTTGGCTTGTTGCAATTCGAATTTTTTCACCCACTGATCAAGTTTCTGAATCCCTTCTGTGAGATTATGTGCTTGAGAAAGCTGTTGTTGTAACGGCAATAACCCCAGAAAAATATCACTATGTTGAATAGCAAGTTGCGTGAATTTCTCCAGCTCCGCTTCTAACTCTTGAATACGATGACGCTGACGGTCAAGCTGCATTTCCACTAAAGACAGGGTATTGTTCTGTGTGTGATGGAGATTAAGCTCATCCAGTATTTCTGGGTGATGAAGGAAAAAATCCTTGTGTTGTGTCAGGTAGTCGATGATGTCAGTTGGGGTGAGGGATTGTTTTTGCATAGTATGTTATTTTTTCGTTAGGAATTAATCGTGCTTTCGCTCCGATGAGCGATCTACTCTTCTCTGTCACTTTTCTTTGCTTCGCCACAGAAAACCAAAAGAAAAGCGACCCGCCAGTGTTGCGCTTTCCTCTGGTAAAGTAAAATTTTTTAACGCCAAGTTAGCAGACTACGCACTGCGTGCTTCGCTAGCGTAACTTGGCTAAAGTTTTCTTTTCCCTTCGGGCAACATTCACGGAAAAAAGTCACTATGACTAAACAAAAATCATTGCTATGACAGCGAGAATAATGCTCAAACCATCGCCCCGTGTAAGCAACCCGAATGGAGGACTTATTTTTAGAAAAGTTACGCCAGCGAAGCACGCAGTGCGTAGTCTGCTAACTTTTCGTGAAAAAATAAGCACGAAATGAGGAAAAGTTGCTTAGTCGGGGTGTATTTTCTTTGCCTACTTTCTTTTGTACAAGCAAAAGAAAGTAGGTGGCTTTTGGTTACTTTTCTTTGGCGAAACAAAGAAAAGTCACAACAACCTATAACCGAATCACTCCATCATACACGTGTGTCGCATCACCTGTCATAAATAATGGTTTACCTACGCCTTCCCACTCAATAATCAAGCTCCCACCAGGAAGATCCACTTGCACTTTACTGTCCAATAATCCTTGCATCACACCCACTGCCACCGCAGCACAGGCGCCACTACCGCAAGCTTGGGTTTCACCAGCGCCTCGCTCGTACACACGTAATTTAATATGTCCTCGATGAATCACTTGCATAAAACCAGCGTTTACGCGCTCTGGAAAACGTTCGTGGTTTTCCAATAAAGGTCCTAATTGCTCAACATTGGCAGTTTGAATATCGTCCACTTGCACTACACAATGGGGATTGCCCATCGACACGGCACCACATAACACCGTCTGAATAGAGGTACGTAAGATATAGTTTTTTTCAAATTTATTGGCAGTAAAGGGGATTTTCGCAGGTTCCCAAATCGGCTCTCCCATATTAATGCGGATCATGCCGTCATCTTTAATTGATAAAATCATTTTGCCTGTTTGCGTACTGACCGCAATGTCTTTTTTATCGGTCAACCCTTTCAACGTCACAAAACGGGCAAAACAACGAGCACCATTACCGCATTGCGACACTTCACTGCCATCTGCATTAAAAATGCGATAATGAAAATCGAGATCAGGATCATATGGTGGTTCAACGATCAACATTTGGTCAAAACCAATACCACGATGGCGGTCTGCCAAATGCTTAATGGTTTCTGGAGAAAAATAGAGGTTTTGTGTAATGGCATCCACTACTACAAAATCATTACCTAAGCCGTGCATTTTGGAAAATTGCATTTTCCTGTCCTTTAATTGAAACGCTGAATGACTGGCATTATAACAGGCAAGAAAAATCAGTAAATCATTACAGCGTGATGACTCTCACAAAAACTCATAAAAAATGACCGCTCTTTCTTTGCTGTAACCTATTGAAAATATGACATTTAATAGGTTTGAATTAAATATATCGCTTAAAGACTCTTGAAAATGGTAAAAAGGGGCTTATTTATTCCTTGTAAATCGAAGGGATATTTGAACATTCCCTAACCCGATTTAATTTTTACAGGAGAGCAAATATGAATATCGAAAAATTTACGACAAAATTTCAACAAGCGCTGCAAGAGGCGCAATCTTTAGCCATTGGCAAAGATAACCAATTTATTGAACCCATCCATTTACTCACCGCTTTGTTAAATCAACAAGGTGGTTCCACTGCGCCAATTTTAACGGCAAGTGGGGCAAACTTACCGCTCTTGCGTAATGAATTAAATGCCGAGCTTAGTAAATTACCACAAGTGTCAGGCAGCGGTGGTGATGTACAAGTTTCACGGAGTTTAGTGAATCTATTAAACTTGTGCGACAAGTTAGCACAGCAACGCCAAGATAAATTTATTTCCTCTGAATTGTTTTTACTGGCAGCGTTAGAAGACAAAACACTTGGTGATGTGTTGAAAAAGTGCGGTGTGAAAAAAGAAAATTTACAACAGGCAATAGAGAAAGTCCGTGGCGGACAAAATGTGAATGATCCAAATGCGGAAGAAAGTCGCCAAGCGTTAGAAAAATATACGATTGATTTAACGGCGCGTGCAGAAAGCGGCAAACTTGACCCCGTGATTGGGCGTGATGAAGAAATTCGTCGTGCCATTCAAGTATTACAACGCCGTACTAAAAACAACCCAGTGTTAATCGGTGAACCGGGCGTGGGGAAAACTGCGATTGTCGAAGGGCTGGCGCAACGCATTGTCAATGGTGAAGTACCCGAAGGCTTGAAAAATAAGCGCGTTCTGTCTTTAGATATGGGGGCATTGATTGCTGGTGCAAAATACCGTGGTGAATTTGAAGAACGTTTAAAAGCGGTGTTAAATGAACTGTCAAAAGAAGAAGGACGCGTGATTCTCTTTATTGATGAAATTCACACCATGGTGGGAGCAGGGAAAACCGATGGCGCGATGGATGCCGGTAACTTGCTCAAACCAAGCTTAGCCCGTGGGGAATTACACTGCGTGGGGGCGACGACACTAGATGAATATCGTCAATACATAGAGAAAGATGCCGCCCTTGAGCGTCGTTTCCAAAAAGTGTTTGTTGGTGAGCCAACGGTGGAAGATACCATTGCGATCTTACGTGGGTTAAAAGAACGTTACGAAATCCACCACCATGTTCAAATTACTGACCCTGCGATCGTGGCGGCAGCGACCCTTTCTCATCGTTATGTATCTGATCGTCAGCTACCTGATAAAGCGATTGATTTAATTGATGAAGCAGCATCGAGCATTCGTATGGAAATTGACTCTAAACCTCAGCCGTTAGATCGTTTAGAGCGCCGTATTATTCAATTAAAATTAGAGCAACAAGCGCTACAAAAAGAAGATGATGATGCGAGTCGTAAACGTTTAGCGATGCTTGAAAAAGAATTAGGTGAAAAAGAACGTGAATATGCGGAATTAGAAGATGTTTGGAAAGCTGAAAAAGCCGCCCTTTCAGGCACACAGCATATTAAAGCGGAGCTAGACAGTGCCAAAACACAAATGGAACAAGCTCGCCGTGCCAGTGACTTCGCAAAAATGTCGGAATTACAATACGGAGTGATCCCCGCGCTAGAAAAACAATTGGCGCAAGCAGAATCCGCTGAAGGCAAAGAAATGACTTTACTGCGCTATCGTGTGACCGACGAGGAAATTGCCGAAGTGCTTTCGCGCGCAACTGGTATTCCTGTGGCGAAGATGATGGAAGGGGAAAAAGAAAAACTCTTACGTATGGAAGAAGAATTGCACAAACGAGTGATTGGTCAACATGAAGCCATTGAAGCAGTATCGAATGCAATTCGCCGTAGCCGTGCCGGGTTATCCGATCCAAATCGTCCAATTGGATCGTTCTTGTTCTTAGGTCCAACCGGGGTCGGGAAAACAGAACTTTGTAAAACCCTTGCCAATTTCCTGTTTGATGACGAAAACGCGATGGTGCGTATTGATATGTCAGAATTTATGGAAAAACACAGTGTTTCACGCTTAGTGGGCGCCCCTCCAGGTTATGTGGGTTACGAAGAAGGCGGCTATTTAACCGAAGCCGTTCGTCGTCGCCCTTATTCCGTGATCTTGCTTGATGAAGTGGAAAAAGCACACCATGATGTGTTTAATATTTTATTACAAGTGTTAGATGATGGACGCTTAACCGATGGACAAGGGCGCACCGTGGATTTCCGCAATACTGTGGTAATCATGACATCTAACTTAGGCTCACACTTGATCCAAGAAAACAGTACATTGGATTACTCAAGTATGAAAGAGTTAGTGATGTCTGTGGTGGGACAACATTTCCGCCCAGAATTTATCAACCGTATTGATGAAACCGTCGTCTTCCACCCATTAGGTAAAGAAAACATTCGTGAGATTGCGACAATCCAACTTGCTCGCTTAATCAAACGTATGGAAAGCCATGGTTATCAATTACACTTCACCGATGCTTGCTTAGACTTTATTGGCGAAGTAGGTTACGATCCGGTGTATGGCGCACGTCCGTTAAAACGTGCAATTCAACAAGAAATTGAGAACCCGTTGGCACAACAAATTCTGTCAGGCAAATTATTACCGAATCAATTAGTCACCATTGACTATGTTGACGGAAAAGTGATTGCCAATCAGTAAATCTGTGTTTCATCTCTCAAGCCCAATGCTGATGCGTTGGGCTTTTTTTATCAAGTGCGGTCATCTTTTACAAAGTTTCTGTAAGGATTTCTCTCTTCTTTCGTCTAAATCACCATATCACTACCATTTATGTTTAATTTACTTTAGGAGAACTTTATGAAAAAACTTTTGACCTTCGTTGCTACTTGCTTACTGTCCGTTCAAGCTTTTGCGGTGGATTTCAAACCATTTGAACAAGCAGCATTTGATGTAGCCTTACAAAGCGATAAACCGGTTTTAGTCGATGTTTATGCCAATTGGTGTCCAACTTGCAAACGTCAAGTCAACGTACTTGAGCCAATGTTAAAAGAGGCACAATTTAAAGATTACACTGTCTTTAAAGTGGATTATGACGAACATAAAGATGCCTTAAAACATTTCAATGTCACTCGTCAAAGTACCTTAATTCTGTTTAACCAAGGCAAAGAAGTACGCCGCAGTATTGCTGAAACAAGCGAAGACGGTTTGCGTCGTTTTATCACCCTCCCATAAGGAAACTGACATAATATGGATATCAGTGTCACCGTTTTAGGCTTAAGTTTACTGGCAGGATTGCTTACTACTCTTTCCCCATGTGTTTTACCTATTCTGCCAATTGTCGCCTCTTCCGCCATGGCAAAACGGAAAGTCGGCTTATTTACCCTAGCCTTTGGTATGGCAATTTCTTTTACCCTAGTTGGTACGGTCATTGCGTCTATCGGTTTAGCATTAGGTCTCAATAGCGAATATTTACGTTATGGCGCGGCGATCTTGATGCTGTTAGTCGCCTTCTGGCTACTCAGCTCACGCTTACAAGCCTTGTTGAGTCGCTACACATCACTGCTCACTGGAAAAGGGGAAGCTTGGTTAAGTGGCTTTAACCCAGAGTCCGCGACAGGACAATTTTTTGTTGGTTTATTGCTAGGTATTGTTTGGGCGCCTTGTATTGGTCCGACGTTAGGTGCCGCAATAGCGCTTGCTAGCCAAGGAGAAGCCCTTGCCAGTGTAGCAATTGTGATGGTGATCTTCAGCTTAGGCGCGGTGATTCCATTAATTGCGATTGGATTACTCTCTCGCCAATTTTTCCGTGAAAAACGTGAAAGCCTCGCTAATGCGGGACAAAAAGGACGTATTGTGATGGGGTGGAGTTTGTTAGTGGTAGGCTTACTGGTCTTAACAGGCTTTGATAAACAAATTGAAATCTGGCTCGTTGAATTAAGTCCAGAATGGCTAACTAACTTAACAACCCGCTTTTAACTCTTAAAAAGTGCGGTACGTTTTTTCACATTATGATTAACGCAACGAAAAAAGGGCTGTTTATACAGCCCTTAAATCACGAATAAAACGATTATTCTACTGTTAATTTCTTACCATCATAACTCATTGTTTGTACAGCGCTTAATGGCTTACCACCATCAGTTTCACCGCCAATTAACAATACTTTATTATTATAAGAAACCGCTAAACCATAACCAATTGTTGCTGGTAATTCACCCACAATTTTCCAGTTACCGGTTTTGCCATCCAACGCATAAACTGCTTTATGATAGGTTTTCTTCAAGCCACCTGTACGGTGCGCATCCATAATCCCTTTTTCATAGTTTGCTAATGCACCAGGGAAGTTCGCACCACCTGTCACGATATAATGACCATTGGTATAACCACCCATACCGCCTGCAATACCATCTTGTTTGTCATAGCCTGTTGGTGCTGGTAAATCACCGAGTTTTTTCCAAGTAACGCCATCTTTACCAATCGTACCTAACGCAGTACCTGGCGAGCGTAAACCTGCTTTCACTTCACCATTCACGACTAATAATTTACCATCTTTAATCGCAACCGCAGCGCCTGCACGACCCGAATATGGGAAGTAGCCTTCGTTACGCCATACATTGTTAGCTGGCTCATAACTGATGATTTCTGGTGAGAAGAAGAAATCTTGTGCGCGTAAATTGAAATACGGGTCAAAGATCGCTTTTTCTTTCTCTTTATCACCACCTGCAGCTTTAACATCTTGGAATAAACCATTCCAAATTTCGTGGTTTACCCCACCTACGAAGTAAATTTTACCGCCATCTGCTGCAACACTCGCTCCCACAGATGTTGAACGAGGAGAACGTGTGCTTAATTTTGTCCACGTATTATCTGCCGGATTATACTCATAAGCATCATTGATAATTTGATTTTTCGCGACATCTGTATCTTGGAAACCACCAAACACATAAAGCTTACCATTCACACCCGCAGCAACAGGCTGATTACGTTTACCACCAGGGAATTCTGCAATTTCTTTCCACTCTTTTGGATCTTTCAAATTTAATGAATAGAATTTTGTTGTGCCAGTACCACCTAACCCCACATAAACGGTATCACCAATTAATGCACCTGCACCGGCTTTAATGCCTTCTGGTAAATCTGGATACTGACCTGCTTGTGCGGCAAATGCCGTTGCTGCTAATACCGTAAATAACGCTGTTTTTGTAAATTTCATTTTATTACCTCAATTAATTAGGTTAGTAAGAATGAATACCGATTCAGATAGCATAATTCTGAATGGCAAGTTTTTTAAATTAAAGCCAACCGAGTCCGATTGGCTTTGAATGCCATTTCTTCACGCCATTATGGCATCAGAAGATTTGGTATAAAGGTGATAATTTGTGGGAAAATTGTAATCAACACCAGTGTCACAAAAATTGGTACTAAGAAAGGTAAAACCCCTTTTGCGACTGTACTCACTGGCATATTACCAACACGTGCCACAACAAATAATGCCATTCCCATTGGTGGAGTCAAAATACCAATCATCATATTTAATGTGGTCATGACACCAAAGAAAATTAAGTCAATGCCAAAGTGAACCGCAATTGGAATTAACATTGGTAACACCAAGAATTGCAATGCTAAAGCATCAATAAACATACCAAGGAACAAGAGCAATAAGTTGATCATGACTAACACCATCGTTGGTGAATCGGCTACTGCAACAAAGACTTCTGCAATTTTCATAGCCACTTGCTCACGTGCAATCATGTCACCAAAGAAAGTGACCGTCATCACCATTAATGCTGTTACCCCTGTAATCGCCATTGCTTCAATACAGCTTTTGAACAACATTTGTAAATTCAACTCTCGGTAAACAAACATCCCGATAATAATGGAATAGAAGGCTGCAATCACCGCGGCTTCCGTTGGTGTAAAGAGACCAGAGAAAATACCACCGATAATCAAAATTGGGGTTAACACTGCCCAAATGGCCTTTTTAAATGCCTGACAACGTTGTTCAAGGGTCGCTTTAGGTGTTCTTGGATAACCACGTTTTTTCGCCACATAATAGTTCATGATCATTAACGCAATGGTTACGAGCACACCAGGAATAAAACCCGCAATAAATAATTTTGCAATAGATTGGTTAGAAATAACCCCATAGATAATCATCGCAATACTTGGTGGAACTAATGGACCGATAATACAAGAAGCAGCGGTAATCCCACCACAGATGTCATCGTCATACCCAGCATCACGCATGGCTTTAATTTCTAACTGGCCTAAACCACCTGCATCGGCAAGTGCAGAACCAGACATACCTGAGAAAATTAAACTTGCCCCGATATTCACGTGTCCCATACCACCACGGTAATGACCGAGCAAGGCACGTGCGAAATCAAAAATACGTTCTGTAATTCCGCCCGTATTCATTAAAATACCGGTTAAAATAAAGAACGGCACACTCAATAATGGGAAACTATTTAAACTGTCGGTGAGCTTGGTTGATGCCGAGTTAACAATATTCCAACGCGTCATCGCAAAATAAAGCAACGTCGCAATAAATAATGACCAACCTACCGGGGTTCCCACAAACATAATGACAAGCCAAATCACTAATGTGATATACACTGCATCACCACCAAATTTCACATAATTTGAAATACGGAGGACTTTATACCAATCTGGCTCAATCAATAAAATCGCAAAAATAATGACCGCACCAATCACAAATGCCGTGACAGGAATATAACTTAACTTATTTCTATAATTTTCAACTTGCGCTTGGAAAAAGCGGAATAACATTAAACAAGAAATAAAAGGCAATGCCGCATACATCCATTTTTCAGGCACAATCGTCTCGCGCCCAATTAAATCTGAAGCGAAAGCAGTTAACGCTTCCATTTTAAAACTGGAGTCGATCCAAACTTTAAAGCCTAAATGAATGAAAATAATGATGGAAATAAAGATGAGAACTTGAACAAAGGAGTTTGTCACCTTTCTCACTTTCTCGGGCATAAAGTTAGTTAAAAAATCAATATAAACATGCTGCTGACTACGGATACCCATGCTGATACCAAGTAGCCCGACATAGATAAATAGCAATCTTGCGAGTTCTTCACTCCAAATAAACGGTGACTGAAACACTTGACGAGCAATGATTTGTGCTAACAGAATTAAGAAAATTCCAATGAATAGCACACCGCCAATCCACTCTTCTAATTTATTTATTATTTTCATAGATACCTCAAGACAACCCAATAAAAAGGAACCTTATCCCTTAAGGCGCAGGGATAAGGTTACTATATTTATTTAGCGAGATTAGAAATTTCTTCAATCGCCATTTTACCGACTTCACCATTTTTCTTGAGATATTCATCATAGTATGGTGTAAGTGCTGCTTTAAATGGTTTTAAGTCTGGTTGTGTGACTGTCACACCTTGACTTTTGAAGAATTCAACTAAGCTGTTCTCACCGTCAACGAAGAGTTTAGTGTGATATTCAGCGGCTTTCGCTGCTGCATCTTTAACCACTTTTTGTAAATCTTCTGGTAAATCTGCCAACGTATCGTTACTGATTAAGTAAAGTTGGTCATTTAAGATGTGGTTAGTTAACGCTAAGTATTTTTGTACTTCATAGAATTTTTGTGCTTGGATTGTCGGTAATGGGTTTTCTTGACCATCCACAGAGTTTGTTTGAAGCGCAAGGTAAACTTCAGAGAATGCCATTGGTGTTGGCGCTGCACCCACGTATTTTGCATAAGCAAGGTTGGTTGCCGCGTTAGGTACACGTAATTTTAACCCTTTCATGTCTTCAATGCTGTTGATTGCACGGTTAGAAGTTGTTTGACGTGTACCGTTATACGCCACAGATAACACTTGTACGTTTAACTCTTTATCAATTTTTTTCAATAAACCTTGACCAAATTTTGTGTCGAGCAACGCTTTTTTAGAGGTTTCAAAATTAGGAATCATATAAGGCAACGCAAATACTTCTGCTTCTGGGAAGTAAATTTGGAAACGTGCTGATTCACCTAACGTAAAGTCTAATGCACCGTCTTTTAATTGTTTAATCATCACACGGTCATCACCTAACTGTGAGCTAGGGAAAATAGCCACATCAATTTTGCCATTGGATTTTTCTTTCACTTCTTTCGCAAAGAATTCTACTGCTTTATATTCGTTTGAGCTTGGACCCGCAACCATACCGAATTTAAGATCGTAATCTGCTGCAAATACAGAAGCTGAAACACCTAAACATAAAGATGCAAGTAGTAGTTTTTTAAATTTCATTATGAGTTCTCCTCTATTGGTTACGTTGGGATTACGTTAAAATGATGATGAAATAAATTTCACACGTTTGGCATTCTAAAGTGAAAAAACTATTTTTTATATAGAAAATGAAGTTTTATTTCATAAATGATAGGTTCGTCACAAAATTGAATATTTACCCCTACGGAAGATAAGTTTACTGTTTACCGGCATATCAGGTTTTATATAATACTTAGCGTTTTATTTCAAAATAGAGGTCCACACATGCTAAGTGATCAGGATATTTATCAACGCTATCAGAGCAAAATGGCGGAATTTTCCAAACCTGCCAATATCAGCTTAATTGGTCATTCACTTTTTGACATGTGGGACGAACAGGTAGCAGGCACACCTCAATTAGCGGGACAAACCGTCGCCAATTTAGGACTTTCTGGCGTCAGTACGCGACAATATTTGGATGTTATCGTTAAACCTAAACGGATTCAACAACTTGGACAATCTGTTTTTCTTTTTTTAGGCGTCAATGATATTTGTAAGGAAGAAACGTATTCACCGGCGCAAGTCATGCGATAGTTAAATGACATTCTGACTCACCTACACACCATTTCTCCTACGTCCCACTACTTTTTATTAGAAGCCACACCGGTCAATCAGATTAATACGGTCACTAACGCACAAATTCACAGGCTCAATACCTATTTAAAACAACATTGTCCGTCAGACGTGACTTACGTTGAAACACAAAAATACTTTTGTGATTCTAACGGTGAACTGGATTTACGCCTTTGTACCGACGGATTACATTTTAATGAGCAAGGTTATCAAGTGCTCAAAGCAATATTAGAACAGTGTATCGCAAACCAGCAAACACAAAAAATAGCAAGGATTGACAAATCATAACTAAAATTAAGCTGTCTATTCCCTATGAATAAATATGCGACAAAGATCTCAAATTTTTATTATTTTGGTTGTTATTTTTTAATTCTAAGATTAACCTATGCAAATTGGAGTCAATCTTCTTTTGATAAATTTAGACTGGAGTTAATATGTCAAAACTATCACATCCGCAAGTTTTAGAACAAATTAAATATGGCTTAATCGCATCTTGCCAGCCCGTAGATAATGGGCCAATGGACTCGCCAGAAATTGTTGCCGCCATGGCGCAAGCATCCGTTATCGGTGGTGCTGCCGGGTTACGTATTGAAGGGATCGAAAATTTAAAAGCCACGCGTAACGTCGTCAATGTACCGATTATTGGTATCGTTAAACGCGATTTACCTGACAGTCCCGTTCGTATTAGCCCATTTTTACAAGACATTGAAGAGTTAGCCGCAGCAGGCGCCGATATTATTGCTTTTGATGGTACCGATCGCGTCCGTCCAACTACACGTGAAGCCATTATTAAACGAATCAAAGAATTAGGTTGTTTAGCCATGGCGGATTGTTCTAATTTTGAAGAAGGGATGTATTGCCACAACTTAGGGGTAGAAATTATTGGTAGCACCATGTCTGGTTATACTGGCGGTGAAATTCCAGCTGAACCGGATTATCAGTTAGTCAAAGATTTGAATGCTGCTGGCTGCCGAGTGATGGCAGAAGGGCGCTATAACACCCCAGAATTGGCGAAAACCGCAATTGAGATTGGTGCTTACTCTGTCACCGTAGGATCTGCGCTGACTCGCCTCGAACATATCGTAAGCTGGTTTGCCGATGCCGTCAAATCGGCAAAATAAGTCATCACAGAAGGAGAGCCTATGCGCTGTTTAGCATTAGATATTGGTGGAACAAAAATTGCCTCGGCTATTGTAACAGACGGCAAAATAGAACAACGCCAACAG
The DNA here is from genome assembly GCF_900187275.1 of Pasteurella multocida. NCBI lineage: Bacteria > Pseudomonadati > Pseudomonadota > Gammaproteobacteria > Pasteurellales > Pasteurellaceae > Pasteurella > Pasteurella multocida. The sequence goes on along the minus strand of NZ_LT906458.1, from coordinate 2,119,026 downwards.
ATTGCAACGCCACAAGCTGATGCTGCCAATGCGATGCATGACACACTGGCCAACATTCTTGCTTTGTATGCCGGACAATTCGATTACGTTGCAGTGGCTTCAACCGGCATCATTAATCATGGTGTGTTAACCGCCTTAAATCCAAAAAATTTAGGTGGTTTGGCGGAATTTCCCTTAAAAGAAAGCATTGCGCGCCATACGGACAAACCGATTGGCTTACTAAATGATGTGCAAGCTGCCGCGTGTGCGGAATATAAAGACGAAGATAAAAATGCGGTACAAAATTTTGTTTTTATCACCGTATCCACTGGGGTGGGCGGTGGCATTATTTTAGAACGCCGCTTATTGACAGAACCTAACGGCGTTGCCGGGCATATCGGACATACATTAGCAGACCCAAATGGTCCGGTTTGTGGTTGTGGGCGTGTAGGTTGTGTTGAAGCCGTCGCGGCTGGACGCGCAATTGAAGCCGTTTCTAGCCAATGGAATCCACCTTGCACACCAAAACAAGCTTTCGAGTTATTTAGAAAAAATGATGAAAAAGCGACCGCACTTATCCAGCGTTCAGCTAGCGCGATAGCCAACCTGATTGCAGATTTAGTGATTGGTTTAGATGTACAAAAAGTGGTAGTTGGTGGTAGTGTTGGTTTAGCGGAAGGTTACCTCCCCTTAGTCAAACAGTACCTCAACACGATGCCACATTTCTATCATTGTACCGTTGAACAAGCACGTCACGGACAAGATGCTGGGCTACTGGGTGCCGCTTGGTGGGTAGCCGATTGCCTAAAACAAGGCGTTCATTTGAAATAGGAGAATCATATGTTTATTGGGGACTTAACAAGAAACGATTTCAAATTAGGCTTACCTCCTGTTATTGCTGAGGTATGTGACTATTTAAATACCTTAGATTTAGCTGCTTTAGAAACTGGGCGTCATGACATTACTGAGCAAATTTATATGAATGTCATGGCATTTGATACCGCGGCGGCAGAAAGTAAACAAGCTGAGTTACATCGTCAATATATTGATGTACAAGTGTTGATCTCAGGACAGGAAAATATCGAATATAGTGTCGCTTATCCTACATTAGCCAACTATACCGAATACGATGAAAAAGACGATTATCAACTGACCCCAGAAATCGAGTATAAAAGTACACTCACATTAAAACCGAAAATGTTTGTGGTGTTCTTGCCTTATGAACCACATAAACCTGGCTGTAATGTGGATAACCAAGTGGTAAGTTTGAAAAAACTTGTCGTAAAAGTGCCGGTTGAATTGCTGTGATTCACCCCACATTGTAAGGAGCCTCTATGTTAATTAGTGGAAAAATTTTAGACACGATTGGTGCACTACATGATAGTTTAACCAAAACAGAAAAAAGAATTGCAGCGACAATTCTCGCCTCACCTGATTTATTAAGTCAGTCTTCACTGTCTGATATTGCTAAACATCTTGATGTGGGCGAAGCCACTTTCATTCGTTTCTGTCGTACATTAGGCTTTAGAGGCTTCACTGACTTTAAATTAGAACTTGCTATTGAATTAGCCACAAGAGAAAAGCAATATCATTCTTTACTTGATACGGACATTTCACCTTCTGATGATCCTAAAAATATCGCGGCGAAATTACAGGGTGCAGTGACGAATGTCATTGCTGAAACCATTAACTTACTCGATTTTAATGAGTTAGAAAAAGTGGTGAATACCATGATGAAAGCCAAACGTATTTTTCTCTTCGGCGTAGGCTCATCTGGAATAACCGCAGAAGATGCAAAAAATAAATTCATGCGCATCGGTTTACAAGTGGATTCCACCTCAAATAACCACTTTATGTATATGCAAGCTGCACTCATGCAAGAAGGTGATGTTGTAGTCGGTATTAGTCATTCTGGTTATTCGAAAGAAGTCATTCAAGCACTAAACATCGCGAAAAAGAATAGCGCAACCACTATCGCGATTACGCATAATTTGCGTTCACCCATTACGCACGCTGCGGATTATGTCCTGATTAATGGTAATCGCCAAGGGCAACTACAAGGTGATTCAATGGGAACAAAAATTGCTCAGCTTTTCGTTTTAGATTTGATCTACACCTTAATCGTACAAGCGACGGAAGATACAGCCACTAAAACGAAGCAAAAAACCGTTAACGTCATTCTCGAACAACGTGTTAAATAACACATCTATAGGAGTATCCAATGAAAAACTTAAAAGGTATCTTCAGTGCATTGTTAGTTTCTTTCAACGCTGATGGTTCAATCAATGAAAAAGGCTTACGTCAAATTGTTCGCTATAACATCGACAAGATGAAAGTGGATGGTCTTTACGTTGGCGGCAGTACAGGCGAAAACTTCATGCTTTCCACTGAAGAGAAAAAAGAAATCTTCCGTATTGCTAAAGATGAAGCGAAAGATGAGATCGCCCTCATTGCCCAAGTGGGAAGTGTGAACTTACAAGAAGCGATTGAGCTAGGTAAATATGCCACTGAACTCGGTTATGACAGCTTATCTGCGGTAACGCCATTCTATTACAAATTTAGTTTCCCAGAAATTAAACACTATTACGATAGCATCATCGAAGCCACTGGCAACTACATGATTGTTTACTCTATCCCATTCTTAACTGGCGTAAACATCGGTGTCGAACAATTTGGTGAACTTTACAAAAATCCAAAAGTTTTAGGGGTGAAATTTACCGCGGGTGATTTCTACTTATTAGAGCGCTTGAAAAAAGCCTATCCAAATCACTTAATCTGGGCTGGCTTCGATGAAATGATGTTACCTGCCGCCTCATTGGGTGTAGATGGTGCAATTGGTAGTACCTTCAACGTCAATGGTGTGCGCGCTCGTCAAATCTTTGAATTAACACAAGCAGGCAAATTAAAAGAAGCCCTTGAAATTCAACATGTGACAAATGACTTAATCGAAGGCATCTTAGCAAACGGTTTATACTTAACTATTAAAGAGTTATTGAAACTCGATGGTGTCGAAGCAGGTTACTGCCGTGAGCCAATGACAAAAGAATTAAGTCCAGAGAAAGTCGCATTTGCGAAAGAATTAAAAGCCAAATACCTTTCTTAATTTTGGAAAAAAGCAACCGCACTTTGATGTGTCAAGTGCGGTCAAAAAAGAGAAAAAACCGTTTAGTTAACGCTAAACGGTTTTATTTCATCTTACAAGTACGGTTTGCTCCACGCCAAGAAGGTGTTTTCATCAATCACTTTGACGCCAAGCTCATTGGCTTTTGTCAGTTTTGAACCTGCGCTGTCACCTGCCACCACCAGATCCGTTTTGGCAGAAACACTGCCACTGACTTTTGCTCCTAACTGCTGGAGTAAGGCTTTCGCTTCAGTCCGCCCCATTTGCGTTAAGGTGCCAGTTAACACCACTGTTTTCTCTTTAAATGGGTTATCTCCAACATCTTTGACTTCTACGGTTTCCCAATGGATGCCCTGCGCAATCAGATCATCGACTACTGCCACATTATGCGGTTCACGCCAGAACACAAAAATCCGATTAGCGACCACTTCGCCCACATCTTGTACTTCTTGTAGTTGCTCCAGCGTCGCTTCTTTTAATGCCTCTAAAGTCTTAAAATGATTGGCTAAGTTGAGTGCGGTGGCCTCGCCCACTTCCCGAATACCTAGCGCAAAAATAAAACGCGCTAAAGTCGTTTTTTTCGCTTTCTGTAAACTGTCGAGGGCATTTTGCGCAGATTTAAGCCCCATACGCTCTAAACGAGCCAACGTGTTGAGATCCAATTTAAATAAATCCGCTGGGGTATGAATTTGTTCTCTGTCCACCAACTGTTCAATAAGTTTTGCCCCAACACCATCAATATCCATGGCTTTACGTGAGACGAAATGTTTCAATGCTTCTTTACGTTGTGCCGCACAGAATAAACCGCCCGTACAACGGGCAACGGCCTCACCTTCAATACGTACAATCACCGAACCGCAAACTGGACATTCTGTCGGAAAAACGATCTTCTCTGCATTGGCTGGGCGTTTTTCATGTAACACACCAATAATTTGTGGAATCACATCTCCCGCGCGGCGAATAATCACCGTATCACCAATTGCCACATCCAAACGTGCAATTTCATCGCCATTATGCAGTGTCGCATTACTGACCGTCACGCCTGCGACAAACACAGGTTGTAACTTCGCGACTGGTGTAATTGCACCGGTTCTCCCTACTTGAAACTCTACCGCATTTAATACTGTCAATTCTTCTTGTGCGGGGAATTTATAGGCAATTGCCCAACGAGGCGCTTTCGAAATAAAACCTAATTCCTCTTGTAAAGCAATATCGTTGACTTTAATCACTGTCCCATCAATGTCATAGCCCAAAGTGCTCCGTTTTTGCATAATCGCGCGGTAGAAATTGAGCACATTTTCCGTCCCTTCACATAACTGAATCTCATTATTCACCGGAATACCAATGGATTTTAACCATTGTAAGCGTTCAAAATGGGTATCAGGTAAATCAATCCCCTCTGCGACACCAATGCTATACGCGTTTAATAGCAACGGACGTTGGCTAGTAATTCGCGGATCTAACTGACGCAATGATCCCGCTGCCGCATTACGTGGATTGGCAAAGGTCTTCTCCCCTCTGGCTAACGCTTTTTCATTTAATGCCTCAAAGCCCGCTTGCGACATAAAGACTTCTCCACGTACTTCCAAACGCGTCGGTGGATTTTCCATTAACAATTGCAAAGGGATATTACGTACTGTGCGAATATTTAACGTAATGTCTTCTCCTGTACTCCCATCACCACGGGTCGCTGCTTGTGTCAATTTTCCATCTACATACAAAATACTGACCGCCAACCCATCTAATTTCGGTTCGCAACAAAATTCAAGTAATTTAGGGGAAAAAACCAGACGGTCTTGAATACGTTTGACAAAAGCATGCAACTCTTCATCTGAAAATGCATTATCCAAGGACAGCATAGGCATTTCATGTTGCACTTGCGCAAACGCAGAAAGGGGTTTCGCGCCCACTCGTTGTGTAGGAGAGTCCGAGCTAAACCATTGTGGATATTGTTGTTCCAGCGTTTTTAAACGATGAAATAAACGATCGTATTCCGCATCAGGAATTTGTGGATTATCTAAGACATGATATTGATATTCATGATAACGTAGCGTTTGGCGTAATTGTTCTATTTCTAATTTAATACTGTCTGTCATATAAAATCCTGATAAAAATCACCGCACTTTTGCAGATTCGACGCGTAATTTTACAATACTTTGAGCCTATTGATTAAAGAAATTTAACACCTATTATTTTTATGTAATTTTAGCTCAATTATTGAACTAAAAATCTATTTTGTATAAAATTCATACATAACAAAAAACAAAATTACGTTAATACAGGACGTTTAACATGACTCATCTAAAAAAGTCTTCTTTACCACTAATTCTCACCTCCCTTTGTTTATCGTCAAATGTTTGGTCATCCGTTAATACAACATCTTGTGGTGAGGGATGTACAGTTACAGAAGAAATAGACACAGCAACTGACACACATATCATTACTATAGATGGCGATAAAACCCGATCTTATTCCCACCACCTAGCCGTTTTAGAAGATAATAAAAGATACCGTCTGACAAATCATCTACATTTAGAGAATGGAGATTATAAAGTCAATGCGCCTGAAAGAAATAATGCGCGCAGTGCGGAAATTATTAACCATGGCAAACTGATTAGCTCAGCCCCTGCTGGTGCCACCAGTGCAATTGATGCACAATGGGGCAATATTACTGAGAAATTGCATGTTACAAATTATGGCGAAATTCGAACAGATGGCTTAGGTGGCAATGAGTGTGCGATATGCTCTCGTTATTTTAAACGAGCAGGCACACTTGCTGAAAGTACTTTAAAAACGCCAACAGAAGTAGTTTACGAAGTACATAATCTCGGTAAAGAGGCACAACTCTTAGCGAATGGCGGACCGAGTATTTGGTTAGACAATGGAAAATTAACCAAAATCAATAATGAAGGCACTATTCTTTCTAAAAGTAAAGTTATCCCTTCCGTCGCAATTAGATACACGACTCATGCTGATTTACAAAATCGTGGCAATATCAAATCGCTTGGTCACAGTGCTGTTTTTATCCAAAATGCGAACAAGATAGACTTCATGAATAGTGGTAACCTCGAAAGCAGTGATCCCACTAAAACCGTCGTATCATTGGGCGGAGAATCTGTTTCTCTCATCAATGCAGGCAAGATCAGTTTTAGCCAGAACGACCTAACCAAACAAAGCCGTGCTATTGGGTTAACGGGCAGTGAAAAAGTAGAACTGATTCTCAAAACCGGGTCAGAAATTGACGGGTTCGTGGCTACGAGTGCTAACGGTAAAAACAATCAATTAATTTTGACAGAAACAGGGGAAGAACAGGGATTATTGTACGGTAAAAATAAATTCCAGAATTTTCATACCCTTACGATGCGTGGCGAAAAATGGACATTATCCGATCCTTTTATTTTTAAAGAAACAATGTATGCCGAATCAGGGCAACTCGTCTTGAAACAAGGTAGCTTAACGGCTGCAAATATCATATTAGGTGAAAAAAGTGAATTGATGTTTGCCAGTGATTATGAATTAAACGGTAAATTCACCCATCAGGGTAAGTTTACATTCGCACATCATGAACCGACACCAGTGTTTAAAAATGTGACTATCAATGAGGATTACCAAGGACATAACGGTACACTCCATTTATCTGCGGATTTTAATGGTACGACAAATCCAACCGACACTTTATTCATTCGAGGCAATGCAACAGGGAAAACACGCGTCGCGATTCACCATATTGGCAGCGATGCAGAAAACGCAGTCAACGGTGTCAAAATTATTGAAACAAACACCTCCACAGACAATGCGTTTGTCATTGATAATTATCTGTCAAAAGGTGCGTTTGTGTATCATCTTGAGAAACGACATGAAACCAACCAAGATAATTGGTATTTGACTAGCTACATTGGAGGGACACCAAGCTATCGCGCAGAAATGGCAAGCTATGCTAATAACCTCTATGCTGCCCACCAGCTTTTTCAACTACGTCTTGAAGACCGTTTATCTCGTCATCATTTTTTAAATCAATCTGCCGACAAAACATTTTGGATACGTGCTGTTGAAGGAACAAATCATAATCGAATACGTGATAACCAAAACACAACAAAAGCCCAACGTTATGTCACGCAATTAGGCAAAACTGTTATTAATCAAGCACATTATCATGCCGGTGTGATGTTCGGCTACGCCAAACAAAGCAGTAAAACACGCTCATCTCGTGTCGGGACTTCACGCGGCAAAGTACAAGGTTATGCACTTGGTGTTTATGGTACTTGGTATCAAAACCCAAATGATGACACCGGCTTATACATTGACAGTTGGCTACAATATCAATGGTTCAAAAATCAAGTGATCAATCCAGCCTCGTCTAGCGATAATTATCGTACACAGGGACTGAGTGCCTCACTTGAGCTAGGCTATCACTTGCCACTCGTTCAATATACCGTAGCAGATCTGAAACATAGCTTCAATATTCAGCCTCAAGCACAATTTATTTGGCAAAAGCTAAATAGCAAACAGCATAGAGATCCACAACAGACGTTGATTCATTATATAGGACAGCAAAATACACAAACACGTCTTGGTGTCAGATTCAGTTTAGATAGCCATTTCTTAAACACGCAATGGAATTTAAAACCTTACTTTGAGGTGAATTGGCTACATCACGCAAAAGACTACGGCATCACCATCAATGACGTAGTAAACCATATTGAAGGAGCAAAACAGCTATTTGAGTATAAGGCGGGTATCGCGTCTCAATTTGGTCGTCATCTGCGCTTTTGGCTAGACACCACACACCAAAGAGGAAAACAACAATTTAAAGATAATCAGCTTAATGTTGGTTTCAATATTCTGTTTTAACGAAATAATCGGGCTATTGAAATAAAAAGTGCGGTGAAAAAAACGGGATTTTTCACCGCACACGCTTATTGAGGTAATGCTTGTTATTCAAACCAAATTAAACTTGCCATACGACCAGTTCGTTGCTCTCGTCGATATGAAAAAAATTTCTCTTTCTGTGCGAATGTACAATAGTCACCACCGCTGACTTGGCTAATGCCTAGTCTATTGAGGCGTTGTGTAGCTAATAAATATAAATCTGCTAAATATCTTTCTTTAACATCAGGATCTGGTAAAAAAGCGCACTCAGCATCAGGATCTTGCTGTATAAATTGTTCCCGTACTTCTTTGCCCACTTGAAAATGAGGCTGACTAATCGCCGGTCCCAACCAAGCAATAAGTTGCTCGGCAGGCGTATTAAATTTCTCCACCGTTCGCTCTAAAATCCCATGACACAGCCCTCGCCAGCCTGCATGTGCCGCTGCAACCTCATTTCCCGCTGTATTTGTCAACAACACTGGTAAACAGTCAGCTGTCATAACTAAACAGACTTGATTTGCTTGGTTGCTATACACGGCATCTGCTTCGAAATTATGCGCTGTTGTAGGTAGAGTCAGTACATGTGTGCTGTGTATCTGGTTTAAAAAACGTGGGAATTGGGGTAATTTTAACGTATCGACCAATAAAGTGCGGTTACGTTCCACTGTTTTTGGATCATCGCCTACATGATCACCTAAATTCAAACTAGCATAAGGTGGCGAGCTATATCCACCTTGCGTTAAAGTACTAAACGCACGAACATGCGTTGGCGCATGCCAATTGGGTTTGAGTACATCCATTCGATCACCTATTAATAATCTAAATCGTCTTGATGTAATTGATAATCCGCTTTTAATGCTTCGACTAATTCCACGAAATCTGTTGGCAAAGGCGCATGCCATTCCATCAGCTCACCTGTAATGGGGTGTTCTAAACGAAGCATAATCGCGTGCAATGCTTGACGTTTAAAATCACGCAAAGTTTGCATCAATTCTTCACTGGCATTTTTCGGCGGTCGTGGACGTCCACCATAGGTTTGATCACCTAATAAAGGATGGGCAATATGTGCCATATGCACACGAATTTGGTGGGTTCGCCCGGTTTCAAGACGTAAACGCAAACGGGTATAGTTGCGAAAGCGCTCCATAATGCGATAATGGGTCACCGCCGGTTTCCCCATAGGGTGTACTGCCATATGCGTACGTTTCGTCGGATGACGTGCCATCGGCTGATCCACCATACCGCCTTTCGTCATGATGCCACAAGCAATGGCTTCATATTCGCGGGTAATTTTACGCTTTTGTAAATCTCGTACTAATTTTGTTTGTGCAGGAATGGTTTTCGCAATCACCATTAATCCCGTTGTATCTTTATCTAAACGGTGTACGATGCCCGCACGAGGTACTTCTGCAATAGCAGGATAATGATAAAGTAAAGCATTTAATACGGTCCCAGAGGCATTACCCGCACCGGGATGCACAACGAAATCCTTAGGTTTATTAATCACTAAGATATCGTCATCTTCGTACACAATATTTAGCGGTAAATTCTCAGGCTCAAAACGGGTGTCATCTTCAATCTCCACCACAATTTCAATTTGCTCGCCTCCATAAACCTTGGCACGCGGTACGTTCACAACGTCGCCATTGACGTGAACTAAATCCTGTTCAATCCACGTTTTTAAGCGAGAACGAGAATAATCTGGGAACAATTCAGCTAAAGCTTGGTCTAACCGTTGTCCCAGTTGAGATAGCTGAATTTCAGCTGAAAGGGTGATTTGTGCCATAAATAAAAAAATCCATGAATGAGGTTTGCTTATTTAATAATGTTATATACAATAATGAGTCATTGTAACTCATTTATCATTGCTCGTAAAAATAAGGATTATCTAATGCGTAAATTAAAATCGTTCACGTTTATTGCTTTAACCGCATTTGCTATCACTGCGTGTTCCGGCTCTAAAGATGTTGAACAGCGTCCAGAACAAGAGCTTTATAATGTTGGTCAAACGCATTTACAAAACGGAGATTATTCACAAGCAATCCGTTATTTGGATGCTGTCCGTAGCCGTTTCCCTGGTAGTAGTTATAGTGAACAAACACTATTAAATTTGATTTATGCAAATTATAAAACGCAAGATTATACACAAACTTTAGTCTTAGCTGATCGTTTTTTCCAACAATATCCGACAAGCCGAAATTTAGATTATGTCCTTTATATGGCAGGCTTAACGAATGCAGCATTAGGTGATAACTATATTCAAGATTTATTTAGAATCGATCGCGCTACACGTGAAAGTAGCTCAATCAAAGCCGCATTCGCGAACTTCCAGACCCTAGTGCAAAATTTCCCAAACAGCCCTTATGCACAAGACGCGCTTGCTCGCATGGCGTATATTAAAGCCAGCCTTGCTCGTCATGAATTAGCGATTGCCAAATTCTATGCGAAACGTGATGCACATGTTGCTGTGGCAAATCGTGTTGTAGGCATGCTACAACAATATCCAGATACACAAGCAACTTATGAAGCTTTACCGTTGATGCAAGAGGCTTACGAAAAAATGAATTTAAACGATCTGGCTGCCAAAACTGCCGCGATTATCGAAGCCAATAAAGACAGAACCTTTGCTGAAATCGAAAAACCAGCGGAGCCTGAAGGCTTATTAAAACAATAAACCACTTATGATTTAAAAAATAGGACGAGTGTTACACTTTGTCCTATTTTTTTATGTCATTTATTCTGCAATCAAAATCTGTGCAAGTGGCATATCCCAAGCTTGGCTAGGTAAATGGTCAACAAATTGACAGGCATGTGCAAGTCCTACAGGGATAAAAGATTTTTCCTGCCAACCTTGTAACGTGCGATCATAAAATCCCCCGCCCATTCCAAGACGATTCCCTTGTTTATCGAAAGCAACAAGAGGCGTAAAAATTATCTCTAGCGCGCTTATTGGCACAACGTCTTGAACATTGAGTTGAGGTTCTAAAATACCAAATGAATTCTTATACAGAACCGATTCTGGATGATAGCATAAAAACAACAAATGCCCCGGACAAAAAGGATGCAAAACAGGTACAGCAACTTGTATGCCTTGCTGCCATAAACACGTAATGAGCTGCTGAGTAGATACTTCTCCATCGAAAGATAAATAAAGCGCTACTGTGTTTGCTTTTTTCTGTGCAATCAACTGCAATGCTTGTTGTGTAATAGACTGTTCGGCTTGTTGTTGCTCAAGTGCGGTGAGTTTTTGACGACGTTTTCGAATGTCATTTCGAATTTTTTGGCGAAGCAGAGAATCGGTATTCATGGATATTGGTTGTAAGGGAAGAACCCGAGATGCCGCTGCAAGTCTCAGTCCTTGAACCCAACGGTTCAAGGGAATCAGTTATAACTATTTTTAGGCTTCTTAGTCAAGCTAAGCATGCACACCAACAATTAGAAACCGATTCATAAAATAAAAGTATCGGCTCAGGGACATAACCCACTGGCAAACACCTCAGGTAATCTTTACTTAATACTAGCTTAATTTAAGGTGATTGACTAGCGATAATTCACACATCTCACCTTCCGTCACCCTAATCGCAAATTAATTGTTCACTTTTTGGGTTAAAATGCTTTCAAGAGAATGATCAAGTTGTTGAATGCGGTGCTGTAATAACGCCTCAATTGAGGTAGTCTTTTGCTGTGCTTGTAATAATTCATAGCTTAAATTTAACGCAACAATCGACAACACGCGTTCTAACTGTAAAATCCCTGTGCGTTCTTTCATTTCACTGACGCGTAAATCAAGCTCTCTTGCTGCTTGTTTTAATGCTTCATGCTGCTCTTCTGGACAATTTAAACGTAAAACCTGCCCTAATACAGGTAACTCAATACTTTTAGACGACATCTCGCCTCCATTCAGCGTAATTATCAGGATTTAGGATGGCGACATTATGCCATAGCTAAAAAAATCCGTCTAATTATTGGTTGCCTAGTCGTAGAGTGGTAAACTGAACAGAATTTATTACAGCATAACCTAAGGATACAAGTATGTCGTCGTATTCCGACTTTTCTCAACAATTAAAAACTGCCGGTATTGCTTTATCTGCCGCAGAATTACATGGTTTTCTCACAGGTCTAATCTGCGGGGGCATCCACGATCAAAGTTGGCAACCCCTGCTTTTCCAATTTACGAATGAAAATCACGCTTATCCCACCGCACTGTTGCAAGAAGTCACTCAAATACAGCAACGCATCAGCAAGAAATTAGCCGATATTGATGGGTTTGACTTTGAATTATGGTTACCTGAAAATGAAGATGACGTCTTTACGCGTGCCGATGCATTATCCGAATGGACAAACCATTTCTTACTTGGTTTGGGGCTCGCCCAACCGAAATTAGATAAAGAGAAAGGTGATATTGGTGAAGCTATTGATGACTTACACGATATCTGTCAACTCGGTTACGACGAAAGTGACGATAAAGAAGAACTCAGCGAAGCATTAGAAGAAATCATTGAATATGTCCGTACTCTAGCTTGTTTGTTATTCACACATTTTCAACCCCAACTCCCTGAACAAAAACCCGTATTACATTAAGTGAGATGATAAAGGAGAATAAAATGGATTTAGCTTATATGGCTGCGATGCCTCAAGAAGAATTTGCTGAACGCCGCCATCGTGTCTTTCAACAAATGCAAGAGGATGCTGTACTTATCGTTTTCTCTGAAATTGAAAAACGCCGTAGCAACGACTGTACTTATCCTTTCCGTCAAGACAGCTATTTTTGGTATTTAACTGGGTTTAATGAACCCAATTCCGTCTTGATTCTGGCTAAACATGGACAAACAACCGAAAGCATTATTTTTGTTCGTCCTTCCGATCCCTTACGTGAAACTTGGGATGGTCGCCGTTTAGGTGTAGCCAATGCTCCCCAAAAGCTGCAATTAGATCGTGCCTTCTCAATTGAAGATTTTCATACCGAATTGCCTAAAATTTTAGCAAAAAGTACTGCACTTTATCATGTTAACGCACTTCACCCTTGGGGCGATGCATTATTAGTTGAAAATGATATCAATTTAGAAACAACCCTTTGTTGGAAAGGCATGTTAGATGAAATGCGCTTATTCAAATCTGACAACGAAATCGCCCTTATGCAACAAGCCGGACAAATCAGTGCCTTGGCCCACATTCGAGCTATGCAAAAAACACGTCCAAATCGCCTTGAATATGAAATTGAAGGGGAGTTATTGCATGAATTTAACCGTTTTGGTGCGCGTTTTCCATCTTATAATGCGATTGTTGCCGGTGGTGAAAATGCCTGTATTCTGCATTACACTGAAAATGATATGCCACTAAAAGATGGTGATTTAGTGCTGATTGATGCGGGTTGTGAGTTTGCGATGTATGCAGGCGATATTACACGGACTTTCCCTGTGAATGGAAAATTTAGTCAAGCACAACGAGAAATTTATGACATCGTGTTAAAAGCACAAAAACGGGCGATTGAATTATTAGTACCAGGCAATTCTATCCAACAAGCTAACGATGAAGTCGTTCGGATCAAAGTGGAAGGCTTAGTGAAATTAGGTATTTTACAAGGTGATGTAGAAACCCTGATCCAAAATGAAACCTATCGCCAATTTTATATGCATGGGCTAGGTCACTGGCTAGGGCTTGATGTCCATGATGTTGGTAGCTATAGCAAAGATCAGCAGAATAATAACCGCAATAGTAAAGTACGTGACCGTCCACTTGAAGTCGGTATGGTATTGACAGTTGAACCGGGGCTTTATATTTCAGAACAAGCAGATGTCCCTGAGCAATACAAAGGAATTGGTGTCAGAATTGAAGATAACCTACTAATCACCGAATACGGTAATAAAAATCTCACTAGTGCTGTACCAAAAGAAATCGATGAGATTGAAAAATTAATGGCGGGCAAATAAAGGATCATTTTATGCTTGAAGCAGCAAACTACGATGTGATTATTGTAGGTGGGGCGATGACCGGAACAACGCTGGCCCTTGCACTCAGTAGCAAAACAGCGGGGAAAATGAGAATTGCTGTCCTTGAAAAGCAAGTAACTCATCATCACCAACAAAGTGGCTTTGATGCGCGTTGTATTGCTTTATCTGACGGTAGTTGCCAGCGTTTTGCGCAAATCCAATTACTTCAGTCACCGCATCTTTGGTCACGTTTGCAGCCCGTCAGCACCCCCATTCATAAGATCCACGTGTCTGACAAAGGGCATAGTGGTTTGCTGGAATTCAGGGCACAAGAGTTTAATTTGCCCCAATTAGGTGCAGTCATTGAATTAACCCAAGCAGGGCAAATACTCCTCAATGCCATTCAAGAATACACGCATATTGACTACCTTGCACCGATTGAAATTGAAAACATCACACGAAATGACGCGCATGTCGAAATCAAGCTGAAAAATCACCGCACTTTACGTGGTCAACTTTTAGTTGGCGCAGATGGTACACAATCCTTGGTCGCCAAAGCCGCTAATATCGCACAGAAAGTCGTACGCGAATATCGCCAAACAGCGATCATCACCAATATCTTGGTACAACAAGATCATCAGTATCGCGCTTTTGAGCGTTTTACCGATGAAGGACCGCTTGCTTTATTGCCAATGCAAGACAATCTGATGTCATTAGTTTGGTGCGTTAAAGATGCTCAACAATTAATGACACTCAATGATCAGGCGTTTTTATCTGCCTTACAAGATCGTTTCGGCTGGCGTCTAGGTAAACTGCTACAATGTGGACAACGTTTTACTTATCCATTGAATCTATATCAAGCCGAACAACATATCCAGCCGCGCATTGCTTTAATTGGCAATGCCGCCCAAACTCTGCATCCGATTGCGGGGCAAGGTTTCAATTTAGGCATTCGCGATGTGATGACCCTCGCCGATGTGGTCGCCACACATTATCTACAACAAAAAGATATCGGTACTTACGCACATTTACAAGCATATGAAAAACAACGTCAGTCAGATCAACAGCAAACGCTACGCTTAACTGATGATTTACTTTCTATCTTTGCAAATCATTTATTACCATTACAATTTGGACGAACACTTGGCTTAATGACACTGTCGCAATCAACCTTATTGCGACAACATTTTGCCAAACTGGCATTAGGGTGGACTTAAACATGAAAACATTTGATCTGGTTATTGTCGGTGGTGGCATGGTTGGGCTCGCTCTCGCTGCTCGCCTCGCTAACGCACCACTACACATTGCGCTGATTGAGGCATTTCCGCCAACAACCTCACTAGAAACAGTTACTCATCGCGTGAGTGCGTTAAACCTGGCGAGCCAGCATTTACTGACTCAACTCGGTGTCTGGCAAGACATCACCCACATACGAGCAACGGAATACAATGCCATGCACGTATGGGAAAAAGATAGCTTTGCTCATATTCATTTTACGACCGCAGGATTAGGCATTTCTCACTTAGGGCATATTGTTGAAAACCACGTAATTCAGCAAACATTATGGCAAAAAGTGAATCAACAAAAAAATATCGAAATACTCACCGCACTTCCACAAACATTAGGCTTAACCGAAAGCCACGCTATGATCTCACTCAATGATGGTCAAATGATCGCCGCCAAATTATTAGTGGCTGCCGATGGTGCAAACTCTTGGGTACGCAAACAAGCGAACATTCCACTTGTTTTTAGAGATTATGGACATCATGCATTAGTTTGTAATGTGGCAACCACAGAACCGCACCAACATTGCGCACGCCAGATCTTCTCAAAAGACAGTATCCTTGCCTTCTTACCCTTACATCAACAACACCTTTGTTCGATAGTTTGGTCACAACCTGGAGAACAAGCAGAGCACCTTGCACAATGTGATGAAGAAGAATTTAATCGCGCATTATCTGTCGCCTTCGATATGCATCTGGGATTATGTCAAGTTCAAGGGGAAAGACAAGCGATTAAGTTAACAGCACGTTATGCCCGTGATTTTGCTCAAAATAGAATTGCGCTCGTAGGTGATGCAGCACACACTATTCATCCTCTAGCAGGTTTAGGGGTCAATTTAGGCTTACAAGATGTTATCGAATTGGCGCGGACAATAGAAGAAAATATAAAAGCAGATGTGGATATTGGACAATATCGTTATTTACGCCACTATGAACGTAAACGGAAGAAAGAGGCCATGAAAATGTTACTTGTCATGCAAGGCTTAAAAGATCTTTTCCATGGAGATCATCCAATCAAGAAAATGATCAGGGGCATTGGATTGAGTGCAACTGATAAATTTAGCCTTGTCAAAACAGAATTAATGAAACAAGCCTTAGGATTATAATGACACATATAAAAAAAGCGTGGTTTGATATTTATCGAACCACGCTTTTTTATCCCTTCTCATTTATCCTAGCATGCTGATCAGATACTACCTAACAACATTTCTATAAAAGAGACCGTACTAGAACACTCGGATTAAGTCAAATTTTCGTCATACTATCTTATACACACGAAATATAAGTTGTGAAAATGATAATATTGAGACGATTTTTAGAAAACAAAAAAGCCGTAAGTTAATGATTTACTTACGACTTTATCTACATAATAATGGCAGGGGCGGAGAGGCTCGAACTCCCAACACCCGGTTTTGGAGACCGGTGCTCTACCAATTGAACTACGCCCCTAGAAAGAAAGCGAAACCTAATTCGCTTAAATAAGTGGCGGAACGGACGGGACTCGAACCCGCGACCCCCTGCGTGACAGGCAGGTATTCTAACCAGCTGAACTACCGCTCCGCGAAATTTGATATTTGGTAGTGACCTACTCTCACATGGGGAAACCCCACACTACCATCGGCGTTACAACATTTCACTTCTGAGTTCGGCATGGGTTCAGGTGGGTCTGCTGCACTATGGCTACCAAAAAATTTTTATTTGATTAATTCACTTATCATTAAATGAATTAATCAAATAATGACCTGGCGGTATCCTACTCTCACATGGGGAAGCCCCACACTACCATCGGCGTTACAGCGTTTCACTTCTAAGTTCGGCATGGAGTTAGGTGGGTCCACTGCACTATCGCCGCCAAGATATTCGGTTGATGTCTTCTCTTGTCTTCTCTATTCTTCTGTTCTTCCTTCTGTGCTTTCTTCACTCTCGCACTTTAATCAAAAACAAGCTGTCTAAAGTAATTTTCTCTTCTTCGTCTTTTCGTCTAACGTCTCACTCAACACCCAAAAACACTTGAGCGTTGTATGGTTAAGCCTCTCGGGCAATTAGTATTGGTTAGCTCAATGTATCACTACACTTACACACCCAACCTATCTACGTCGTAGTCTACAACAACCCTTACTGACTTAAAGTCAGGGATGACTCATCTCTTGGCAAGTTTCGTGCTTAGATGCTTTCAGCACTTATCTCTTCCGCATTTAGCTACCCAGCAATGCCTCTGGCGAGACAACTGGAACACCAGTGATGCGTCCACTCCGGTCCTCTCGTACTAGGAGCAGCCCCAATCAATCATCCAACGCCCACGGCAGATAGGGACCGAACTGTCTCACGACGTTCTAAACCCAGCTCGCGTACCACTTTAAATGGCGAACAGCCATACCCTTGGGACCTACTTCAGCCCCAGGATGTGATGAGCCGACATCGAGGTGCCAAACACCGCCGTCGATATGAACTCTTGGGCGGTATCAGCCTGTTATCCCCGGAGTACCTTTTATCCGTTGAGCGATGGCCCTTCCATTCAGAACCACCGGATCACTATGACCTGCTTTCGCACCTGCTCGACTTGTCTGTCTCGCAGTTAAGCTTGCTTATACCATTGCACTAACCTGACGATGTCCGACCGTCATTAGCAAACCTTCGTGCTCCTCCGTTACGCTTTGGGAGGAGACCGCCCCAGTCAAACTACCCACCAGACACTGTCCGAGTACCCGTTTCAGGCACTTCGTTAGAACATCAAACGTTAAAGGGTGGTATTTCAAGGTCGCCTCCACAATGACTGGCGTCACTGCTTCAAAGGCTCCCACCTATCCTACACATCAAAATTCAATGTTCAGTGTCAAGCTATAGTAAAGGTTCACGGGGTCTTTCCGTCTAGCCGCGGGTACACCGCATCTTCACGGCGATTTCAATTTCACTGAGTCTCGGGTGGAGACAGCCTGGCCATCATTATGCCATTCGTGCAGGTCGGAACTTACCCGACAAGGAATTTCGCTACCTTAGGACCGTTATAGTTACGGCCGCCGTTTACTGGGGCTTCGATCAGGAGCTTCTCTTTCGATAACACCATCAATTAACCTTCCAGCACCGGGCAGGCATCACACCCTATACGTCCACTTTCGTGTTTGCAGAGTGCTGTGTTTTTAATAAACAGTTGCAGCCAGCTGGTATCTTCGACTTACTTCACCTTCATCCGCGAGGGACTACAATTACTGTAAGCGCACCTTCTCCCGAAGTTACGGTGCTATTTTGCCTAGTTCCTTCACCCGAGTTCTCTCAAGCGCCTGAGTATTCTCTACCTGACCACCTGTGTCGGTTTTCAGTACGGTTTAGTAAAGCCTTTCGCTTAGTGGCTTTTCCTGGAAGCTGGGTATCGGTAACTTCAGCTCCGTAGAGCCTCGTCATCACGTCTCGTTGTTGTATGAAAGAGCGGATTTGCCTACCCTTTCCAACTACCTGCTTAAACGAACATATCCAACAGTCCGCTTACCTAACCTTCTCCGTCCCCACATCGCAGCTTTACCAAGTACGGGAATATTAACCCGTTTCCCATCGACTACGCTTTTCAGCCTCGCCTTAGGGGCCGACTCACCCTGCCCCGATTAACGTTGGACAGGAACCCTTGGTCTTCCGGCGAACGAGTTTTTCACTCGTTTTATCGTTACTTATGTCAGCATTCGCACTTGTGATACGTCCAGCAACCCTCTCGAGCCACCTTCATCCGCTTACACAACGCTCCCCTACCCAACAGAATAAATTCTGATGCCGCAGCTTCGGTGCTATATTTGAGCCCCGTTACATCTTCCGCGCAGGCCGACTCGACTAGTGAGCTATTACGCTTTCTTTAAAT